>CAIVNC010000018.1 GCA_903907165.1 Candidatus Buchananbacteria bacterium | reverse complement strand
CTCCTCAAGTTTGCAGCGCCCATACCGGATAGAGACCGACCTGGCTCACGACGGTCTGAACCCAGCTCACGTGCCGCTTTAATGGGCGAACAGTCCAACCCTTGGGAGCCTATTCACTCCCAGGATGCGACGAGCCGACATCGAGGTGCCGAACCTGGTCGTCGATGTGGACTCTTGGACCAGACTAGCCTGTTATCCCCAGAGTAGCTTTTATCCGTTGAGCTCCCGCCGTCCTACTTCGAACGGTCGGATCACTAAATTCTACTTTCGTAACTGCTTGGCTTGCAGGCCTCGCAGTAAAGCTGGCTTGTGCTTTTGCGCTATCACTCCGATTTCCATCCGGAGCTAGCCAACCTTTGTAAACGCCTCCGTTACTTTTTGGGAGGCAACCGCCCCAGTTAAACTACCCGCCAGATACTGTCCCTCTCCCGGATTCACGGGAGTAGGTTAGAATTGTAATGTAACAAGGGTGGTATTTCACTGGCGCCTTTTGGGCTCCCACCTATTCTAAACATGTTACACCACAATCCAATACCAAGTTATAGTAAAGCTTCATGGGGTCTTTTCGTCTAACCACGGGTAGGAGGCATCTTCACCTCCCCTGCAATTTCACCGAGTACATCGTCAAGACAGTTGTCAAGTCGTTATGCCATTCGTGCGGGACGGAACTTACCCGTCAAGGAATTTCGCTACCTTAGGACCGTTATAGTTACGGCCGGCGTTCATCCGCGCTTCAGTTCAGAGCTTGCACCCCTCCCCTTAACGTTCGGACACTGGCCAGGCATCAGCTCCTATACATCACCTTGCGGTTTAGCAGGAACCTGTGTTTTTGGTAAACAGTCGCTCGACATCTTTAGCTGCGGCCCCATTGCTGGGGCAGGCCTTATCCCGAAGTTACGGCCGCTTTTTTGCCGAGTTCCTTAACGATGTTTCTCTCGTACACCTGAGGCTATTCGCCTCACCCACCTGTGTCGGTTTACGGTACGGTTTCCTTAATCTTAGCCCTAGAAGTTTTTCTTGGCACCAATTTCAATTAGATCGAGTCCACCTTGCGGTTTTCTCTTTTGCCAATCCAGTTTTTTAACGGCAAACGGATTTACCTATCTGCCAAAACCGAATTGTCAGCGCCTTAAGCCAAAAAACGCCTAATCTCTTATCAATGCGTCCCTCCATCGGAAAATTAAGGAAGTGCTGGAATATTAACCAGCTAGTCCATCGACTACGCCTTTCAGCCTCGCCTTAGGACCGACTAACCCTGGGTCGATTCGCGTTGCCCAGGAAACCTTGGGTTTACGGTGTCAGGGACTTTCACCCTGATTTTTGCTACTTATGCCAACATTCTTACTTCTAAATAGTCCACCGGCCCTCACGGGTCCGGCTTCAGCCCAATTTAGAATACTCCTCTACCACTCTTATCTTGCGATAAAAATCCGCATCTTCGGTACTATGTTTAGCCCCGTTACATTTTCGGTGCAAAGCAACTTGACCAGTGAGCTGTTACGCTTTCTTTAAAGGATGGCTGCTTCTAAGCCAACCTCCTGGTTGTTTAAGTCACGATACCCCCTTTGACACTTAACATAGATTTAGGGACCTTAGATAGCGATCTGGGCTGTTTCCCTTTTGACTGATGGACCTTAGCGCCCATAGTCTGACTTCCGGAATAAGGATACTTAGTATTCGGAGTTTGATTGAAAGCAGTAACCTTGCGGACCTGATCTCATTCAGTGCTCTACCCCTAAGTCCATTTCCGAAGCTAGCCCTAAAGCTATTTCGAGGAGAACCAGCTATTACCGAGTTCGATTGGAATTTCTCCCCTAACCACAACTCATCCCCAAGTGTTGCACGGCTTGTGGGTTCGGACCTCCTTCCAATGTTACTTGGAATTCATCCTGGTCATGGTTAGCTCACCCGGTTTCGGGTCTTATCCGTGCTGTTATTATTTCGGCCTATTAAGCCTCGCTTTCACTGCGCCTCCTCCCTGTGGGGATTAAACGAACAACACAGAATAAACTCGTTGGCTCATTCTTCAATAGGAACGCCATGACTCCGCCGAAGCGGAGCTCTGACTCTTTGTAAGCAAATGGTTTCAGAAACTATTTCATTGGCCTCATCGGCCTGCTTTTCACCTTTCCCTCACGGTACTTGTTCACTATCGATCACCAAAAGTATTTAGCCTTACCGCATAGTCACGGTTAATTCCCACAGGATTTCACGAGTCCCATGGTACTCTAGAGAAGAATCATAATGATATGAACCCTTTTATATACAGGGCTGTCACCTTCTTTGGCCAACCTTTCCAGATTGTTTTGCTAGGGAATCCATATCTATTACTATGCCCTTGTATGAGGACAAACGTTCTTTCTGTAACACCTTTAATAGCAACAACATACATTTTTAACTCACCACTACGATCATTCCCGAAGGACTGACTTTCATAATAAGAACACTACTAAGGTTTGGGCTGCTCCGCTTTCGCTCGCCACTACTGACGGAATACTATCCATAAATTTACGACCCGAGAGACGCTTGCGCGAATCGCGGATAATAAATTTATGGACCTTTCGTTTTCTTTTCCTCCGGCTACTGAGATGTTTCACTTCGCCGGGTCTTCTTCATTAACCTATGTATTCAGTTAATGATTTCCTGGCTTCACCAGGAAGGGTTACCCCATTCGGATATTTCCGGGTCACAGGTTGCTTGCCACCTCTCCGAAACTTTTCGCAGGCTGCTACGTCCTTCATCGTCTTTTGATGTCTAGGCATCCACCATTTGCTCTTAATGTTTAATCACAAGAATCACTCTGCAAATAGAATAATTCTTGCTACGCTGAGATTTTACCTCAGCCTTTAAGAAATTGCTTATAATTTACCCGTTGAACAATTGTCAATGATCTGGTCGTTACTTACAATAATCTTCTTTAGCTACCAAATCGCGAGAGTCAATCATTTGACGACCGTACATTTGGGAGCTAAAAAAACCGCCTTCTCCGCGGTTTAGAATTGCGCACTAAAAAATCGCCTTTCTAACTTGGAGAACTACAGTTTTTATTGTTGTTTGTCATATGTTTTTGTCACCTTTTCGCCTTCCACTGCGATAGAAACTATTTTAGACGATTTTATTGTTCTTGTCCAGAGCTCATCTCCTAGATAAACTGTGGATAATTAAGATGTAATTAAGGTGTAATTATTATATATTTTTTATTTGCCATTGTCAAGAGAGTCATTTGCACCTTATTTTTTGACTTTTTCACGCTTGGCAAACTCAGTAATTTTCCCTAATTTTAGCGTAATTACTACAATTAAGGCGGTGATCAAGATAGCATACAAAAACTGAGCAATAACGTTCCCGGCCTTAGGAAAAATCATTTCAAATAGGCTTTTAATGGCTTCATTCCAGGCTAAAGCGGCTACAAGACCAAACCCAGCCGTGGCTAAATCAGTCATTTTACTTAAAATTTCTACTTTCAAAGATTGTTTTTCTTGAGCTGTTGGATTTTGTTCTGACATATATTTTTTGTTTGATTAATAATCATAATTATACAAAATCTAGAGAGCGATAACAATGATTGAGAAATAAAAAAAAGTCGGAGAGCGCAAAGCGCGCTTACTCCGACTACGGCAAGTGACAAACCACATCAAGTCGATTATAGGGCCATTAAAGCATGGACAGTTCGATCACCGGCGCGAAATTTTTCCACCAGAGTTAAGTCGCAACCGCTCTTTACCATTTCCGGAAAATCAGTAGCGTAAACTGATGTTCCAATAATAAAGATACGACGACCCAGGGCTTTAATTTCTCGAATAAACCGACAGGCCTCCTGAGGAACTGACACGCGAGCGTCAACGACCGCTACTTCAATGTTATGGTTGGCCAGAACAGCTTGCTTGGCCTTGATAAAGTCGTAGGTCGAAAAAACATCAGCCGCGTCACCAACCATCCCCCGGAAAACCTCGATTATATCCGGATCAGCCTCAACGATGAGGGCTTTTGGCTTGGGGAATATTTCTTGTCTAGACATTTCTCAGTTAGTCCTCCGTTGAAATAATTTTAACTTCACAGTACTAAAGTAATCATACAACTTTTAAAATATTTTTCAAATTTAAGAAAATAAAAAAGCCTTAAGCAGAATAAATCCGCAAAAGACTTTAAAAAAACATACATAATTTACTCCCAAGATCTCATCTTATTAATCTCTTCTTTTTCCCGAAAAGATTTTTCTAGATCAATATTAAAGTGATTACAAATATCCAATAGATAAATAAAGACATCTGCCGCCTCATGATCGAGATGAAACTTTTCAGAATTTTTGTCTGATTTTATATTTTGATATTTACGAGCTGCCTTAGCCATCTCACCGCATTCTTCAAGAAACAACATAAAAATTTCTGGAACGGTTTCTTTTTCAAAGCCACGTTCCTTTACCATTTCGGCAGTATAATTTTGAAAATCCCGAAGCGTGGGATTTTCTTTGAGAATGAGTTCGTGTTTATCCATAAGAATTTGATGTGCCGAAGGAGAGACTCGCCCTCGACTAGATTTTGGCCGTCGCCAAAATCTGTCTGGGCACCGGCTCGCGGTTTGTCCTGCTGGCCAAACATCGCTCCGCCGTTCGAGTCTCCACGCAAGCCAAACTGTTGGCTTGCTCTTCGTCACTATTTTTATATTTTGATTGTGCCGAAGGAGAGACTCGAACTCTCATGGGTTGCCCCACGTGCTCCTAAGGCACGCGTGTATACCAATTTCACCACTTCGGCTTATTTTTCCTCGTTGTCATTCCAGAATTTTGATGTAACCATTAAAATATCTGGAATCCAAATTATAAATTAAAATACTTATCGCTTTTTTCAAGGTGTGGATCCTCGACGGCTCGAGGATGACACGGAAACTAACTCCGCCAAACCTTTTATCCAAATTAAATTTACCTTCATTGCTATCTCCATCGGCGTTGCTCCGGTTGTTTCTGATGTCACGCAATATTTTGCACCCAGTCGCCAAAACAAATCTGGCAAAGTACCATCATGACGTTTGATAAAACCACTGGCATCACTTACCATCGCATCATCGCTCAACTTTTTTGATTTAACTTTTCCTGTTTTATCTAGCAAAACATTATAACCAGCGCCAATCACTTGATTACCCCAAACCAAAATCTCTTTTTTGAGCTGGCTAATGATTTTGCGATAACAATTCAGATTACCAAAAGCGTAATGATAGCATGCTGCCGGTGCTACCGGTGTAATATAATCCTGATGCAAATCTAGACAAGCAACTATTTGCTTTAATGGATCACTTCTTAACAAGCGATGCATCAATTTGGTTTCTTTGGCCAACGCAATTTTTAATTTCTGCTCCGAAGACCAAAACCAATGTTTGAATTTTACTCCACTCTTAATGTCATCAGCCAAAGTCCCGTCGCCAAGTTCATAGCGCAAGAAATCATTGTTACCAGCCGCGCCCTTATCATTATCAATATTATAGCGCAAACCTTTTTCAAAGCCAGAAGGATTGCCTAGCGGATAAATAATCAGCTTCAATCCTAGACCGTGGACATAGTCGGCGATTTCGTTAAAATACTTTAACAAAGATAGTGGTCCAGAAATTTCATCGCCATGAATGCCCGCGCGAATCAAAATCACCTTGTCGTTTTTCTTAATTCCTTTGGAGGCCAGACGGCAAAACCGGTAATCGCCACGACGATAAGCTAGTTTGTAAAACTTAATTTCAAAGTCCGATCTATTTGCCAAAATAGCCTCAAGCGACTGATAATATTTCTCTGCCGTCATCCTTTTAGCCATAGATTGTCATTAATCTGGGTAAATCTTAACACTTCTGGCGGTTAAAATCAACCCTTAGACCGACTGGCCTCTTTCTGCTATAATAAAGCTGTCACAAAAATGATTTTTATCCGTTATTTATGTCAGAAGTTGAACAAAATAAATTAATTTTACTGATCGAAAAGGCTAAGGCCGGCGATGAAGGGGCTTTTGATGAACTTTATAATTTTTACTTTTCTCCAATCTACAAATACGCTTATTTCCGATTAAAGAGTAAAAATGAAGCTGAAGATCTGACTCAAGATGTTTTTCTCAAAGCCTTTAAAGCGATCAGTCGTTATCGCCAAGAAAAAACTTCTTTTCTAGCTTATCTGCTTACGATCGCTAGAAACAGTATTATAGATTTTTGGCGCAAAAAAAGACCAACTCCGCTTGATAGCGTGAACGAAGCTGAATTTGCGGAAACGGCCAGTCAACCAGAAGAACAAGAACAACGAGAGCGAAAAGAAAAGATTAAAAGAGCGATGACCAACTTAAGTGATGATCAATATGAAATTATCGCTTTGAAATTTTTTAGCGAACTATCCAATGCCGAGATAGCTAAAATCTTAAATAAATCAGAAGAAGCGGTGCGCCAAGGACAACTAAGAGCTTTAAAAAAACTCAAGGAAAATATAGAAAAAAATGATTAACCAGAACAACAATTCAGAAATTGAAAACGATTTCCAAGAGCTTTGCGCCCATTTGGAAAATATTCATTTGGATGTTAAAGCGCCCAAACATTTACTCAAAAAAATATTAGCCAGTACAGAAGCTGTCACAAAAAATGAACCAGCCCGTTCTTTAATTTGGAGAGAGTTAAAAGGTCGACTCCCATCTTTTAAAATATTCAAACGTTCTTTAACTTGGAAAATATTTTTGCCTTCCGCCCTAGCCTTGACGATGGTTTTTATAGTCATCGGCCAATGGCCACAAATAACAAAATTATCAGTAAGCCGGGATGGAATGGCAACAATCGATTCTAAAAGTGATTCTTCGACTGATGCCGAGGCTGATGAAATAATTCAAGATCTGTTTGATGGCGATTCTGGAGATTCTGCCATTAGCAAAACTGAATCCAATGACATCAACCTCATAACTTCAGAAAACCGAGAATTAGTAAGTATTTAATTAAAATAAAAAAGTATGAACAACAAAAAATCTTTTCAATTGGGATTATGTTCTATGGTCATTGCGACCTTAGTTGCTCCATCCCTGGTTGCGGCCGCTACTTCTACCGATACAACAACTACTCCGCCAGCCAACACTAAATGCGTTAGCGCTTTTGTTACCAAAGTAAATCAAAACTTAGCCGACAAAGAAGCTAAAGTCGCTTCCAACAGAGCAACTAACGACGGCAAGGTTGCTACCAACCGCGCTGATCGCGATGCTAAGCTTGCCACTAACCGCGCTAACTGGGATGCCAATATGGCCACCAGGTTTGCCAAAGATGCTGGCAAAGCCAAAACTGATGCTCAAACTCAGGCTTTAGCCACTCTCAAGAGCTCGCTAGAAACTGCTGTCTCTGCCAGAGAAACTGCTGTTGATGCTGCCAATTTAGCTTTTCGCACTGGCGCCGATCAATTGAAAGGTACAAACCGTTCTGCGGTTGATGCGGCCATTGCTACTTACAAAACAGCGATTGACGCTGCAGTTGCCAATGCTCAATCAGCATGCAATTCCGGCACACCGATTAAAACAGTCAAAGCTACTTTCAATCAAGCGCTAAAAGATGCTAAAGCTACTTTCACTGCATCCATCAAAGCTGCCAACATTAACGGTGACGCATTAAAAGCTCTGGAGGCTACTCATAAAGCTGCTATTGCACAAGCTGAAAAAGATTTTAAGACTGCCAGTGACTCGGCTAAAGCTGCTTTCAAAGCTGCTTGGAAGGCCGGAGCTCCAGTCAAGACTCCAAAAACTCATGTAACTTCTACCTCTACTATTCAATAAACTTGAAATTATAAGTTAAAAATAAAAAAACCGCTTCAAATTTTCTTTGAAGCGGTTTTTAGTTTGCCAAAACCGTAGCTATTGACAATTTATGTAAAATGTGCTAAGATACTCTATTCCGTAAAAAACAATCTAGTATTTATGCTAGGTTGTTTTAATTTCCCTAAATTTAGACAAAATATAGGGCAAACGGAACTTAATTTTAGCTAAAAACATGGTAAAAAACAACAAAACATTAGCCTTTTCTACATTACTCATTATTGTTTGGCAAATGCTTTTCCCACAATACGCTTACGCTCAAACTATGCCTAATCAGACGTCTACGCCTGAAAACAGTATGCTGGCTGTGGTTAATTCTACCACTCCTATTATTTCTGATCCCGTGGAAGTTGCCAATACTTTGCCAGAAGCTGGTTATAATATGAACTACAAAAAGGTAGTCGTAGAAGTAACTGCTTATTCTTCTACTGTTGATCAGTGTGACGGCGATCCTTTTACCACCGCTAACGGTACTCGTGTTCGTGACGGTATTATCGCCACTAACGCTTGGCCTTTTGGTACTAGAGTTAAGTTTCCTAAAGTTTTCGGCGATAAAATCTTCGTCGTTACTGACCGCATGAACTCTCGTTATACTACCCGTATGGATATTTGGTTTGAAAATAGAGCTGATGCCGTTAAATTCGGTATCAAGACTATGGAAGCTGAAGTTTATCTATATAGATAAAAATTGAAATAAAAAAACCTCGGAGTTAATCCGAGGTTTTTTGTTTGAGGTCACGGCCGGAATCGAACCGGCGATAAAGGTTTTGCAGACCTCTGCCTTACCACTTGGCTACGTGACCGAGCTTCATTTATGTTGTGATTTTGATTTTACCATAAGCAACTATTTTTTTCAATATCCAAAATCCACTAAAACCAGCAAACACTTGATTTTTCTGCCATTTCTTGTTATGATGAAAAAACTATGAATGTATCACAACTAGCTAGACAACTTAGAACAACTACCGAGGAGCTTTTGGAAAAGCTTCCTCGTCTTGGCTTTGACATCGGTAAGCGCGCTATTAAGGTTGATGACCGCCTGGCCACCAAGATTATGGATGCCTGGAAACGTGAAGAAAAGCGCAATCGTGAAATGAACAAGATCGCTCAAATTCGCGGTATTATTGAACAAGCCAAAGAAGACGTTATGGCCAAAGGCGGACATGTCAAAATCCCGCCAGTTGTTACCGTTAGAGAATTTGCCGCTCTGCTCAATATTCCAATCAACCAAGTTTTGATGGAGTTAATGAAAAACGGCGTTCTCGCTTCCATGAATGAAAGAATTGATTTTGATACCGCCGCGATTATCGGTGAAAATTTTGGCTTTAGCATTATTCCAGACGAAGAAACTAAAGAAGAAAGCTCTGCCGTTAAAGCTCAAGAAAAATTGGAATCAATTTTAGCAGAAAAAACTGACGGCTCCATGGCTCGTCCACCTATCGTGGTAGTTATGGGTCACGTTGATCACGGCAAAACCAAAATTCTAGATACCATCAGAAAGACTGATGTCATTTCTAGTGAAAGCGGTGGCATCACTCAACACATCGGCGCTTATCAAGTCAAAAAACAAAATCGTTTGATTACTTTTATTGATACTCCTGGCCATGAAGCTTTTACCGCTATGCGTTCTCGTGGCGCTCGCGTTGCTGACATTGCTATTCTTGTTATTGCCGCTGACGATAGCGTTCGTCCACAAACCAAGGAAGCGATTAAGATTATTCAAGATGCCAAATTGCCTTTTATTGTTGCTATCAATAAAATCGATAAACCAGAAGCTAACCTAGAAAAAGTTAAACAAGATTTAGCTTCTTTAAACTTACTCCCAGAAGATTGGGGTGGTAATGTTATTTGTTCCCCCGTCTCTGCCAAAACCGGCGAAGGCATTGATGACTTGCTTGAAACTATTATTTTGCTTGCTGATATCGAAAAAGAAAACCTTGTTGCTGATCCAGACAGACAAGCTATTGGTACGATCATTGAATCTCACGTCGACAAAGGCGAAGGCCCAGTCGCTACTATTCTCATTCAGGCTGGTACGCTTCGCGCTGGCGATGTTCTCGCTATGGATAATGATTATTATGGCAAAGTTAAAGTACTCAAAGATTATCGCAACCAAACTGTCACTGAAGTTAAACCTGGTACTCCAGCAAAAATTCTTGGCCTCAAAATTGCGCCAGCCGTTGGTAGTGTTCTCGAAACTTCTCTTGCTCCTGAAAGTCTCAATAAAGATATTAAGAAATATAGCATTGGCCAAGCCAAAGATTTTTCTGTCCAGACTGTGCCTCAAGATGAATCCAAAGTTAAAAATGTTAATCTGATTATCAAAGCTGATGTACTCGGCTCTCTTGAAGCCATTTTGGAATCACTGGCCAAAAAGGAAACAGCTGAAATTAAAATTAAAGTTGTTGGCAAAGGCCTTGGACTTATCACTGAATCAGATATTCAAAAAGCTGAAGCCTCTGGCGCGACGATTATTGGTTTTCACGTTACCCCATCATCTACTGTTGCCAATCTTGCTCGTGATAAAAAAGTTACGATCAAAACTTTTGAAGTTATTTATCATTTGATCGAAGACGTTGAAAAGGAAATGGAACTACTCAAAGAAAAAGAAATTGTCAGACAACTTATTGGCAAACTAGAAGTTTTGAAAGTTTTCCGTCACGAAAGCAACCACATGATTCTTGGTGGTCGAGTTACCGATGGTCATATTGCCGCTTCTGAATCAGTTATCGTTATCCGTAAAGGCGAACCAGTTTCTTCCGGCAAAGTTAATCGTCTAGAAAGCGGACGCCAAGTCGTTGATAAAGTTAACAGCGGAACTGAATGCGGTGTCACTTTTGAAGGCAAGGGCGCAGTTGCTGAGGGCGACATTTTAGAATTTTATCAAGAAGTAAAATAACATGGCCGAAAGAATGCCCAAAATTAATGAGTTGATCCGTCAGCACTTGGCTGTGATCATTACTCGCGAACTCGAGTTGCCTGAAGGCATGATTATTACCTTGACCAAGGTGACTACCTCCAAAGATCTTCACTACGCTTCAGTTTATTTGAGCGTCTTACCAGACGACAAAAGCCAGGAAGCGATGAAAATCCTGATCAACGCCGCCAAAGATCTTCGCACTCTCCTCGCTAACGACATTGTTATCCGTTACACCCCTAAATTACGATTTGAAATTGATGAAAGCGAAAGAAAGGCTAGTGAACTGGATAGACTATTGAATAATTTGTAAGCCTTAAATAAAAATCCCGTCTTGAAAGAGGCGGGTTTTTTGTTTTAATTGACATTATCCTTTTTATAGCTTATACTATTTTATTCTCTATAAGATTATGCCAAAAATATTTGACTCTATTCAAACCCAAATCCTAAGCAGTCACAGCATTCTGCTTATCACCCATCAAAAACCGGATGGTGATGCTTGTGGTTCTATTTTGGCCATGCTTCATTATCTTGAATTACTGGATAAAAATGTCACAGCATATGTCCCAGATCCAGCCCCATCTTATTTTTCTTTTTTACCTGGTTTTGAAAAATTAACCAGCGACCAAAATATTTTAGGCTTACACTACGATACCATTATTCTTCTCGATTGTGCTTCGTTTAAGCAAGCAACTATCAATCCAGAAAAATTTTCAGCATCAGTAATTATTAACATTGATCACCACTGGACCAATCCTTTGTACGGCGACTTCAATGCCGTTCAAGAAAAAGCTAGTTCGACTTGCGAAGTAGTTTATGATTTTTTTAAAAATATAAATTATGATCTTGATCAGCCAATTGCTGTTTGCTTGCTTAATGGCATCCTAGCCGACACTGGCGCTTTTAGTAACTCCGCTACTTCTAGTGAAGCGATGGCCATCGCTGGAAAATTAATTCAAAAGGGCGCCAAGATTCATAAGATTAATGATCAAGTGACCAAGACTCATTCGCTCTATGGCCTGCGACTTTGGGGCAAGGTTTTATCTCGACTAAAAATTAACAAAACCTACAGCATCGCTCACACTTACATTACCCAAGAAGAGATCAGACAAGAAAATGTTAGTGAAGAAGAAATAGACGGGCTAGTTAATTTTTTGAACTCACTCTCCGATGCTGAAGTGGTTATGGTTTTAAAAATCGGACCGACCATTATCAAGGGAAGTTTCCGCACCAAGAGCGACAAAATTAATGTCGCCGACCTAGCCGCGGTTTTTGGCGGTGGCGGACACAAAAAGGCGGCTGGCTTTACCGTCAATTGGCAGGCCATTGAAAAAAATGGGGAACTAGTGATACTATAAAGACATAGGACTTCATTAATTTTTAATCCCGGTGCGCTAAATTTAATACACTAACAATAATATATGTATCTAATCCCAACTGTTATCGAAAAAACTTCTCTCGGTGAACGAGCCTATGACATTTACTCCCGTTTACTCAAAGAACGAATTATTTTCTTGGGCTCACCTGTCAGCGATGATGTCGCCAACATTGTTGTCGCTCAATTATTGTTTCTAGCTAGCGAAGATCCAAAGGCTGATATTAAGCTTTACATCAACACGCCTGGCGGTTCCGTTTCGGCTGGCCTAGCGATTTATGACACCATGCAACACATTTCCCCAGATGTCTCGACTATCTGCGTCGGCATGGCCGCTTCCATGGGAGCTGTCATTTTGGCCGGTGGTGCCAAAGGCAAGCGTTTTGCCCTGCCAAACTCTGAGATTATGATCCACCAAGTCATGGGTGGCGCCGAAGGTCAGGCTGTAGATATCAAAATCCGAGCCGAACACATCCTCAAGATCAAAAACCGCCTGGACAAAATCCTAGTCAAACACACTGGTCGCACTCTAACCCAGATCGAAAAGGACACTGATCGTGATAATTTCATGGCCGCCGAAGAAGCAGTCACTTATGGCCTAATTGATAAGATTATCAAATAAGCAAAAACTCCCCTACTTACCCGTAAATTTAGGCGGTTTTTCCCGATTGACCGAGTTTCCGTTTTATGTTAAGATAAAGGTACTTAAATAATAAATTTGTGAAAATCGGAATTTGAATGCTATTTGTAGGTATTTAAGCGAAGAAACAATTTTTCTCTAATTTTAAACAAAATTTTGTGGCTTACTGCCAGTCTCGATTAAAATCTTCTCATAAATCTCCTCATTTTCTAGCTAAATAGCTAGAAATTTTAGCGTTTTCTCAAATTCCCTTTCTCATCTAGGGATAAAAATATGGATAATTTACCAGTCTACGGCTTACTGCTCGTTTTAGGCTTGGGATTTGGAGCTCTAATAGGCTACCAAATGCGCAAGCAATGGGCCAAAAATCGTAAAGACACTGTGGAAGCCAAAGTAGAAAGTTTACTTGTTGAGGCCAAAGCCAAGCAAAAAGAAATGCTTTTGGACGCTCAAGACAAATCAATTAAAATCGTAGAAGAAGGCAAAAATGAGGCTCGCCAACTCCAACAAGAGATGGCCACTGCCAAAAATCGTTTGGAAAAACGTGAGTCTTTGTTTGACCAAAAGCTTTTAGAGCTAGAAACCAAAAAACAAGAGCTTGTCGACAAAGGTGAAAAGATCAACAAAACCAAAGAAGAAGTCGACAAAGTCAAAGCTGACCAATTGGAAAAATTGGAAAGAATTGCCGGACTCACCCGTGAAGATGCCAAAAACGTCTTAATGGACAATGCCGAAAAGATGATGGCTGACAATTTAGCTCATCGCATTACCAAACTACAACACGAGGCTAATGATGATTTAGAACAAAAAGCTAAGGATTTGTTATCAATTGTTATTCAACGCTGCGCTTCTAGTCATGCTCAAGAAGTCAGCTCTTCGATCGTTGACCTGCCAACCGATGAAATGAAAGGCCGTATTATCGGTCGTGAAGGCAGAAATATCAAAACCATCGAACAGTTAACTGGTGTAGAAATCATTATTGATGATACCCCTCAAGCTATTACCATTTCTGGTTTTAGCCCCATTAGACGTCAAGTTGCTAAACGCGCCATTGAAAAATTAATCACTGACGGACGCATCCACCCGGCTCGCATTGAAGAAACTATCGAAGAAGCAAAAAAGGAAATCGCCCTAGACATCAAAAAGACCGGCGAAGCCACTATCTACGAAATGGGCGTCACTGGACTTGATCCAAAATTAGTCCAAATTCTTGGGCGTTTGAAATATCGTACTAGCTACGGTCAAAATATTTTGAATCATTCCACTGAAGTTGCTAATTTATCCGCCCTGCTCGCTGAAGAACTTGGCGCTGATGTTTCTACTGCCAAAAAAGCTGGTCTATTCCATGATATTGGTAAGGCCGTTGACCATGAAGTTCAAGGTACTCATCCAGAAATCGGCCGCGATATCGCCAAGAAGTTTGGTTTAAGCGAAGAAATCATCGCTGCCATTGCTCAACATCATGACGACAAGCCAGATAGTTTAATTGGCGTCATCGTTAAGATTGCTGATGCTATTTCTGGTGCTAGACCTGGAGCTAGAAAAGATTCTTATGAAAATTATTTACAAAGATTAGACGAACTAGAAAAAATTGCCACCTCTTTTGAAGGCGTAGATAAGTCTTATGCCATTCAAGCTGGTCGTGAAGTCAGAGTCTTTGTTTCTTCTGATACCGTTGATGATTTAGGCGCCATTAAAATCGCTAAAGCTATCGCCGAAAAGATTGAAGCAGAATTAAAATATCCTGGCGAAATCAAAGTTAACGTAATTCGCGAAAAACGGGTTATCGAATTTGCTAGATAATTACCTAAATGATTAAAATCATTTTTATCGCCGACATTGTCGGTAAAATCGGACGTCGAGCCGTCGAAGAATATTTACCGACTTTAAAAAAAGAATTGAAGCCTGATTTAGTTATTGCCAATGCTGAAAATTTAGCACATGGTACTGGCTTTACTCAGAAAACACTTGATGAAATGACCGCTGCGGGCGTTGATATTTTCACTTCAGGCAACCATGCCTGGAAAAAAGGTAGTGCTGATGAGATCCTTGATGCTGATAAACCAGTTGTCATCAGACCAGCCAACTATCCTAGCAAAAAATCAGGCCTTGGATACATAGAAATTAAAATTGGCCAAAATAAGCTAATAGTGGTAAACTTACTAGGTGAGGTATTTATTGAAGAAAAAGTTGCCAGTCCATTTAAATCAATGGAAAGAATTTTGGCCAAAATTAGAGACGAAAAAGCCCTCTATTTTGTAGACTTTCACGCCGAAGCAACATCTGAAAAAATTGCTTTTGCTCAATATTTTGATGGCAAGCTGGCTGCAGTTATTGGCACCCATACTCACGTTCCAACTGCTGATGAGCGTATTTTAAATCAAGGCACGGGCTATATTACTGATGCTGGCATGGTCGGCTATTACGATTCTGTGATCGGTGCTGACAAAAATCAAGTCTTTAATGGATTTCTCAATACTGGAAAAAGTTCTGGCAAACATGATTTACCAGATACCGGCGACTGTCAGTTTAACGCGGTCTATTTAGAACTCGACGAGAAGAAAAAAACAACAACCAAGATTCAAAGAATTAATAAAATTGTTAAAATTTAATTATCTTTAAATGAAAGGGGGTGGGCAATATGAATAAAGCAGAATTAGCTCAAAAGATTGCCGATAAAGTCGGCATTACTAAAACTCAGGCAGAACACGCCTTGGAAGCTTTTACTGAGATCACTATCGAAACCATCAAAGGTGGTAATGAGGTGACTTTGACTGGCTTTGGCGCTTTCTCCGCTAGAAGACGCAAAGGACGAGAGGGAATCAATCCTCGCAATCCTTCCGAAAAGATTACCGTTCCTTCTGTTGTAGTAGCAAAGTTTAAAGCTGGCAAGACCTTAAAAGATTCCTTGAAAGGCATCGAAAAAAAGACTTCCGCTAAAACAGAACCAATAGAAGCAGAAGAAACTGAAACTCAACAATAAATTTTCAAAATAAAAACTTCTCAAATTTGAGAAGTTTTTATTATTTATGCTCCCTGAGGGATTCGAACCCACGACCTTCTGGTCCGAAGCCAGACGCTCTATCCAGCTGAGCTAAAGGAGCATATGAGTTTGTAGCGTATTCGGGTGGGCGCAGCAGGATTTGAACCTGCGACCGTTTGCTTAAGAGGCAACTGCTCTACCGACTGAGCTATGCGCCCGAATTCATTAACTTATTAAACTAATTTAACATAAATAATACTATCATTTTATGTAAAAAAAATCAACCCCCGAAAGAGGGTTAATTTTTATATATATCAACTAAGCTTGATTCTCTGGTGTAATATTAGCCTCGTAAGTCTCTTTACCGATTAGGCCATTGCTATATAACTCTTTAAGTGAGTTATCCATGGTCATCATACTATCTTTAGCGCTAGTCTGAATTGTAGATTTAATTTGAGCAGCTTTTCCTTCTCTGATTAAATTAGCAACTGCTGGAGTATTAATCAAAATCTCACGAGCCGCTACACGACCACCACCCTTTTGTCTTGGTAATAATCTTTGACTAATAATGCCCTTGAGAGTGATCGAAATCTGACTGCGAATTTGATTTTGTTGGTGAGGCGGAAAGACATCAATAATACGATCAATGGTCTGAGAAGCGCTATAAGTATGGAGAGTAGCAAAAACTAAGTGGCCGGTTTCAGCCAGAGTAATTGTAGCCGCAATAGTCGCTAGGTCTCTCATTTCACCAACCATAATCACATCAGGATCTTGGCGCAAAGCATGAACTAAACCGCTTTGAAAAGAGATAATATCAGTGCCAAGCTGCCTCTGACGAATAACACTTTTTTCTGATTTAAAAATAAATTCAATCGGATCCTCAAGAGTGATAATGTTAGCTCGCCTATTTTTATTTATATAATCAACCATGGCAGCAAGAGAAGTAGATTTACCACAACCAGTCGGACCGGTCACAAGTACTAAGCCACGATCCATTTTACATAAATCATAAATAATCGGAGGCATCATTATTTCCTCAAGTGACGGTGGATTTAAAGGAATTGATCTTGCCGATAAACTGATACTGCCTCTCTCCCAAGAAAGATTAACACGAAAACGATTATGATCAGCGTCTTCATAAGCAAAATCCAACTCTCTCTCAATGCTAAACCTTTTGAATTCAATATCAGAAATAATCTCCTTAACTAAAAGTTCTATTTCTTTATTGGTATAACTTTTTTTACTTAATTCTTTTAGTTCTCCATCAACTCTAATGAGAGCTGGTAAACCAACTACTAAATGAAAATCGGAAGCCTTTGCTTTTATTGCCTCCCTCAATAAAGCGTCAATGATCATTATTTTAAAATTAATTTGCGTTCAACAACACAAAGAGTTTTTATTGTGATTAATTATTATCACTAACATAATTATATATCATATTTACAAAATTTTAAACTGCCAAAAAATAAAACCCGGAATTAATCCGGGATAATATTTTATTTAATTTGCCAATTTTTTATTTCTAAAGCATTTCTAGCGGCTTCAGTTTGAGCCTCTTGCTTACTAGAACCTTGTCCAGTGGCAATAAGTTCTTTATCTAGATAAGCGCCGACTTCAAAAATTTTATCGTGATCCGGTCCAGTTGAGCTCATTACTTTATAAGTCGGAGTGACGCCCATTTTTTCCTGAGCCATTTCTTGGAAATGACTTTTTGGATCGATATATAATTTTTTCTTTAAGATATCTGCGAGTTTACTGATGATATTATCCTCAATAAATTTTTTACTTTTAGACATGCCCGAATCTAGATAGATAGCACCGATGACTGCTTCAATCGTGTTGGCCAAAATATATTGACGGCCTTTCAAATTACTATCGCGAGACTCTCCTTTGCTTAAAAATAAAAAATCTTCGAATCCTAAATCCTTAGCGATGGCCGATAAAGTATTGGAGTTAACCAAGCTAGCGCGCCAATTAGTCAACTCACCCTCTGGATTAGGATAATTATTATACAAATTTTCTGTTACTACCAATTCCAAAACCGCATCCCCCAAAAATTCTAAACGTTCATTGTGATCCAAGTGGAATTCCGGATGTTCGTTGAGATAAGAGCGATGAACCACGGCCTGAGTCAATAAATTTATGTTATTAAACTTGACGCCGATTATTTTTTCGAGCAATTCTATATCCTTCATAATTACTGATTAACCTCCTGATCTTCAGGAATGATTTCTTCTACCGGTAGGACCGGTGCCGCTGCCATTTCTTCCTGCTTCTTCAAATCCACGGCCTTAACGCCCATATCTTTGTAAACTGCTCCGAGAACTCCATTAACAAACTTACCGGAAGATTCACCGCCAAACGTTTTAGCAAGTTCAATAGCTTCATTGATAGCCACCTTAGCCGGGATACTGTCGTCAAATCTGAGCTCAAACACGCCAATACGCAAAACATTACGATCTATAACCGTAATCTGTTCTAGGGGCCATTCTGGGGCAAATTTAGTGATCAGAGCGTCAAGTTCAGCCTGGTGAGCTTGAACACCTTCAATTATATGCTTGATAAAGCCTTCATCGTCAAACTCTGGAGCAAATTCCTGTCGATTGGCATCTAAAATCTGGTAAACATCTTCCTGTTTACCATTAAAATCCCACTGGTAGAGAGTTTGTACGGCGATAGTCCGAGCTGCATGGCGATTGGACATATTTTATCTAAATTTAGATTTATTTAGCTGTTGCCTTAGCCTTTGCACCTACGGCTTTTTTAACTGTCTTGATTTTAATCACAGCCTTGCCTTTGTAAGTTCCGCAGAATTCACAAGCGTGGTGAGCCAAAGCAGCTTTACCACATTGAGGGCATTTAGCCAAAGCGACTGGAGTTATAGCGAAATGAGACGCACGTCTCTTTTTAGAAGAAGCTGTTCTTCTCTTGGAAGGTAAACCCATACAAAAATTATTAATTCGTAAATTTATTACTCCTGTATTCTAACAGAAAAAACCTGTTTTGGCAAGACTATTTTAAACGTCTTTTAGAGCCAGTAAAAAGTAGCTTAATTCCTTCGGCAAAGGGCTTTGGAACTCATATTTTTTGCCATCGGGACCGACAAAAGCCAAGCGACTGGCGTGCAAGAAAATTCTAGCTGGTTTGACCTTGGTTTCCTTGCCATAAAGCGGATCAGCGACAATTGGATAACCATAAGCTGACATGTGAACACGGATTTGATGAGTACGGCCAGTCATAATTTCTACTTGAAGTAAGGAATAGTTCTTATACCGCTTAGTGACAAAGAAATTAGTGAGTGCGGTCTTGCCTTCTTGATTATTTGGTCGAGCGGCAAAAAGTCCAGGCTTGGTTTTGGATCTGGAAATTGGAAAATCAATCGAGCCTTCATCAGCACTGACCTCACCGTCAACGAGTGCTGTATATTTTTTATCCAAAGCTCTAGTTTTGAATAATTTCTTGAAGTGATCAAATGAATCTTGAGTTTTTGGAATAACCATCAGTCCAGAAACTTCTTTGTCGAGACGATGAACGATTGATGGTCTTTCTGGATCTTCGCCAATCTTGGATAATTCGGGATGAATGCCGAGAAGCCAGTCAACAAGGGTCAACGAATCATTGCCCGGAGCCGAGTGAACTAATAAGCCTGATGGTTTTTCGATTACCAAAAAATCATCATTTTCAAAAACGATTTTAACTTGCGCAAATAACTCTTTTACTTCTTCTATTTTTTTAGCAGTGCTGACTTTTTTAATCGGCTTGATTTCTTTGACGGTTGTGTCTTTGTCTCTGATTTGAATTTCATCGTCGGTTTTTAAAAAGCAGTGAACAGTTGACGGCTTGCCATTAACCAAAATCAATTCTTCTTTAATTAATTTCTGAATTTGAGTGCGGGACATTTCTGGTTTTAATTCCACCAGAAAATGATCAAGGCGTTGACCTTGATGCTCATCAGTAATTTTTATACTAGTTGGTTGTAATTTCATAATTATTTTATTTTTTATTTTCACTGTGCAACATTCTTTTTCTTTCCTCTTCGTAAAACTGAACATCGGGATTTAACTTTCTCAGTTCTTCGGCCGGCAAAAGATATAATTCCTTCGCCCGCCCGCTCAAATAGTCTTTATCATTTCGCTTCGGATCATCAAGCACTTCTCCTAGCAAGGCATTTAAGATTAATCCCACCATTGGTCCAGGATCAATACTGAGAAGCTCCATTAGCTCCGTGCCATTGAGCGCCAACATCTTCGGCGTAATCGGATCCAGCTGAACTTCTTGAAAACGTTTTTCTAGTTGAATTAGTTTCCAAGGTTTGCCCTTTGGCCGACCCATACCGAGTCGATCGCAGATACGCAAGTTAATAAAGTCCTCGATATTTTCTTTGCCTAGTCGGTTAAGCAAGCGTCTCACTCCGGAATCAGTCACCGTGTCGAGCGCATAATAAAACATGTGATAACGCACTAGATGAACGACATAATTTATCACATCATTAGAGAAGGACAATTTTTTCAAAGCGCTCTTGGTGAGATTAGCGCCGATCTGATCGTGATTATAAAAAGTAGAAGTTGGCCCATCACCTTCTTTGGCTGCCACTTTGCCAATATCATGAAATAAAGCGGCGAGACGAACTTCTAACTTGAATTTATGTTGAGCTGCTGCGCCAAGAGCCCTGACATTATGCTCAAAAACTTCGTAGATATGTTCTTTATTCTGGCCAACGCCAACTCCTTTATCTAATTCCGGAATTAAAATTTTTAACAATCCAATTTGTTGCATTAATCTAACACCATCTTCAGCGCGATCAGACATGATTATTTTGGAAAATTCTTCGCCAATGCGCTCACCAGGAATGGTAGCAATTTTTGCCGCTTTATCTTTGATCGAGATCAAAGTATTTCCCTCAATCATAAAATCTAACTGACAAGAAAAACGAATCGCGCGAAGCATGCGAGTATAATCTTCTTGAAATCTGGTAGCTGGATCGCCAATTGCCTTGATGGTTTTTTCTTTTAGGTCTTTTATACCATTAAACTCATCAACTAATTTTTTATTTTTCAAATCCCAAGCCAAAGCATTGATCGTAAAATCACGACGGCTCAAATCTTCTTGAATCGGCAAATCTTTGTCGCTCTGAATTTCAAAATCTTTGTACCCGCCAGACATGCCAGCATGTTCCGTGCGAGGCAAAGCGATATCAATCGCTTCCGCTTGTTCCTCGCTGTCATTTGGTACAAATTTAAAAACTCCAAAACTTTTTCCAACTAGATTTACTTTGCCATTTTCACTTAAGAACTTTTCCAAATCTTTGGCGCTGACTTTGCGAATTACAAAATCAAAATCTTTGGTCTCCCGACCGATAATCAGATCGCGAACAGCACCGCCGACCAAATAAATTTCGGCTTCGCTAAATTGCAAAAATAATTTTTGAACAAAACTAAAATATGGCTGCACGAGTGCCGTCTTCTGCCAAGCGATTAATTTTGTTTCTAGTTCTTTCATAACTTAATTATATCAAAAAAAGCTCAGGCGCAATGCACCCTGAGCTTTTTATTTTTCTCTAACTAATAAGAGATTTTTCAGGGTGGACAGCAGAAGATTCGAACTTCTGACCTTCTCGACGTCAACGAGACGCTCTAACCAACTGAGCTAGCCGTCCTAAATTGTTTTACTTTTATCGTTACTAACTTTCACTAAACTAGTTACTCTTCCCTGGGTAGCGCCATCCGCCAACTGGCGGAGCTTACCAATATAATAATGAAAATCTGACAAAAAGTCAATAGATACCTTTGTAGGCCTGGATGGAATTGAACCATCGACATCTACGTTATAAGCGTAGCGCTCTAACCACTGAGCTACAGGCCCTTAATACACCTAATTACTATAACCAATTTTAGACCAATCTTCAAGATCGGGCCAAATTATAAATGCTTTTTTATCTCAGTAATAACCCTACCTTCAACTTCTGCCAAGGTTGAATCCTTAAAAGTTAAGCGAGCTAAGCCAGAATTTCCTTCGGGATTAAAAATTTTGGTGGCGGTCATGACATTAAAACGATTGGCTGAATAAACCACCACGGAAACATTAACCTTATCGCCCTCTCTTTGTTCATAGAACAAGACAATGGCCTCAGCTCGAGGCAAAGAAGTGATTAAATCTTCAATTACCTCTTCTATGTGTTCGCCAGAAGATCCAGTAGCCAGAAAATCAGCTATCCCCACTCGAGACCAAACCAAACGCCCATCTAAATCACTATTTAAGCGAGCTAAAATGCGACCCCACAGCTTCAAGGTGGTCATTTTTCGATTTTGATATAAAGATTTAACAATTTGTTCTCTTTCGGCACCGGCGGCAACCAATAAACTGGCGATATGAAGAGTTTTTGGAGTAATATTGGCAATTTTGAAATTTTTGGTGGCCATAATCATGCCAGCCAAAAGACAAGTGGCGAGTTGGCCTTCAATTAACTTTTCATCCCAAGATTTAATCAAATCATAAATAACTTCTGAAGTGGAAGAATTGGCTAAATTTAGCAAATTTATATTACCAAAACCCTCATTTCTTGGGGAATGATCAATATTTACTTTGACCGAAGAATAGAAAAAATCAACATGTTCCACATAGGCCTTACCCAAAGATTCCAAATCTGGAGTATTTACCACAAAAACCAAGTCATATTTATACTCAGAAAATGAGGTTTTAACGTCTTTTTCTTCAAATTGGCCTTCTTTTGGAGTAATAAAAATATTTAACTTATCTTCAACTCTTTCATAATAAAATTCATCTAACTTGGCCTTGCTGGTATTCAAGCTTATGACAAATTTTTGGATTTTATGAAGCTGAGATTGAACTGATTCTAAAGGTAAAAATGATAAGTTGCTGTCGGCCTTAAAATCCTGGCAAACAATGTCCACTGATTTACCCATTTTTTGGCAAGCCAAACCTAAAGAAAGCGACCCAGCTAAATCATCGCCGGACCACTCTTTTTTGAAAATTATCAGAATAGATTTACTTTTCTTGACTAATTCTAGGATTTGTTGAGTTTCGTTTAATGCCATAAAAATCGCGCTTTTCTGATTATCAGAATAAGCAATCTTAATTGATTTAGCCAATTATGTCAATAAACTTGAAAAATCTTGGAAAAACAAGTAAAATATGAGTAAATTTAAGTCTAAATCTGACTACCAACTATGGCAAAAATCGAATTAGAAAAAGCTTACGAAGCAAGCAAATCTGAAGATAAAATTTATCAAAAATGGGAAGAATCTGGACTTTTTAACCCTGATAACTTGCCTGGCGACCGCCAGGAATACTTTTCTATTGCCATGCCACCACCAAACGTGACTGGTATTTTGCATTTAGGACATGCTCTCGAAAATTCTTTGCTCGATACTCAAATCCGTTACCAAAGAATGCTTGGCAAACGTGCCCTACTCGTTCCTGGAACCGATCATGCTGCTGTCGCTACTCAAGCTCGAGTCGAAGGTGATCTCAAAAAGCAAGGCATGGCCAATCCTCGACAAGAACTTGGCCGAGAAGGACTGCTTGCCAAGATTCGCGAGTATGCTGAAAATTCCAAAAGCACGATTCTAAACCAAATTAGAAAAATGGGCACGAGTTGTGATTGGTCACGACTAGCTTATACTTTTGACGAGCCTAGATCTGAAGCGGTCAACGAAATTTTCCGTTTGATGTATGAAGACGGTTTGATTTATCGCGGTTATCGCGTTATCAATTGGTCAGTCAAGGGCCAATCAACTTGTTCTGATGATGAATTAGAATATGTTGATCAAAAAACCAAAGTTTATACTTTTAAATACTCCGCTGATTTTCCAATTAGCATCGCGACCACCCGTCCAGAAACAAAACTTGGTGATACCGCCGTCGCTATTAATCCAAATGATGAACGTTATCAAAAATATATCGGTCAAAAGTTTACCGTTGATGTTGGCGCCAAAAATCCTTTGACAATCACCATTATTGGCGATGAAAATGTTGATATTAATTACGGTACTGGCGCGGTCGGTGTCACACCTGCTCATAGTCAGATCGATTTTGAAATGTATCAAAAGAACAAGGAAATCGGGTTAATTCAAGTCATCGGAAGGGATGGCAAGATGACCGAAGAAGCTGGAAAAGAATATGTCGGCTTAGGCATTAACGAAGCAAGAGAAAAATTTGTCGCTTATCTTCAAGCAAATAATTTATTAGAAAAAGAAGAAGAAATCACTAACAGCGTCGGCACTTCCGATCGTTTTGGTGACATCGTCGAAGCTCTGCCGATGGAACAGTGGTTTATTGATGTCAATAAACAAATCGCTAGTCGCGGACGATCACTCAAAGAACTAATGCGCGAAGCGGTTACGGTCGGACACAATGGCGACAACAAAAAAATTGTTAAAATTGAACCTGATCGTTTTCAAAATGTTTATCTCAAATGGATTGATAATTTACGCGACTGGAATATTTCTCGCCAAATCTGGTGGGGTCATCAAATTCCTATTTGGTATTGTGATTGCGGTCATTATTTTTATAGTTCAAATACGCCCGACTCTTGTCCCAAATGTAATGGCAAAAACCTAAAGCAAGATGAAGACACTTTGGACACTTGGTTTTCTTCTGGCACTTGGACTTTTTCGACTCTTGGCTGGCCAAGCGAAAGTAATGATTTATTAAAATTTCATCCGACTTCTTGGATGCAAATGGGTTACGAGATTTTATTTTTCTGGATGGCTCGCATGATTCTGATGTCTACTTACGCTCTTGATGATATTCCATTTAAAGAAGCTTACATTCATGGCATCTTGCGCGACAAAAACGGCAAAAAGTTTTCCAAGTCGCTCGGCAACGGTCTTGATCCTATTGAAATGATTAATAAATACGGTACCGATGCTTTGCGTCTCTCTTTACTTAAGGGAACCGCTCCGGGCAATGACGCTAGATTTTATGAAGAAAAAATTGAAGGTACTCGCAATTTTGTTAACAAACTTTGGAATATTTCTCGCTACATTCTTCAATCAGTTGAGTCGGCAGAAATTATTAAGTCAGAACCAGAAAGTAAAACTTTATCCGATCAATGGATTCTGTCTCAGCTTAACAAAACCATCGATCAAGCAACAAAATATTTAAATGAAAGCCAATTTTCTTTGGCCATTGAAGTTTTAACTGACTTCACCTGGAATGATTTTGCTGATTGGTATCTAGAGATTGCTAAAATCGAAGGCGACAAAAATCAAATTCTACTTTACATCTTACAAAACCTAATGAAAGTTTGGCATCCATTTTGTCCATTCATTACCGAAGAAATTTGGAGCAACTTCAATGCTGGCATGCTCATGATTGAAAATTGGCCGACCTCCAAGGAAGTTGATGATAAGTTAGTCCAATCAGATTTCTCGTTGATCAAAAATATCGTTTCAGCTATCCGTAATTTGCGTTCTGAAAACAAAATTGAACCAGCTAAACGTATTTCTGCTATCTTCCTAGCCAATAACGAAGAAAATAAAGTGATTATTGAGTCCCAAAGAGAAATTATTGAACACCTAGCAAGACTAAATGAACTAACTATTGATCAACAAAATCCAGAAACACCAAAGAAAATTGAAAATGCTGCCGCAAATGTTATCGATGGCATAGAAATTTATTTGCCGCTAGAAGGTTTGGTCGATTTGAAAGCTGAGGCTAAACGCTTGACCAAAGAAATTGAAGAAATAGAAAAATATTGTAAAGGAATAGAAGCAAAGCTAAGCAATCAAGAGTTTGTTGCTAACGCCCCAGCAGCAGTTGTCAATAAAGAAAAACAAAAACTAGCAGAAGGCCAGGAAAAATTAGAAAAACTAAGAAACCAATTAGCTACTTTTAATTAAGTTTATATGTCCAAAATCATCATCGATGAAAAAATCATTGACTCCGTTCTGTCTCGTGGCGTAGAAAATATCTACCCCGATCGAGATAGTTTGAAAAAATTACTCACTTCCGGCAAAGAAATCACTCTTTACTGCGGTTACGATCCAACTGGAGTAACTTTGCATATTGGACACGGCATTACTATTCGCAAATTATCTCAATTCCAACAACTTGGACATAAAGTCATCTTTCTTTTTGGCGATTTTACTGCTCAAATCGGCGATCCTGACAAATTAAGCGTCAGACAACCACTTACTCACGACCAAGTCATGGAAAACTTGAAGGGTTGGAAGAAGCAAATTGAAAATATCATCGATATTAATAAAGTAGAATTTAAATTTAATTCTAAATGGTTGGCTAACTTGAGTTTTACTGATCTTATTGATATCGCTAAGCACTTTACCGTCCAACAAATGATGGATCGAGACATGTTTAAGGAAAGAGTTAAGCAAGAAAGGCCAATTTGGCTTCACGAGTTCTTCTATCCTCTCATGCAAGCCTATGACAGCGTCGCCATGGATGTTGATCTTGAAATTGGTGGCAATGACCAAACTTTCAACATGTTAGCTGGCAGAACGCTTTCTAGAGCCATTTCCGGCAAAGAAAAGCTAGTTTTAACAACTAAACTTCTAGCCGATCCAACTGGCAATAAAATGGGCAAGACTACGGGCAATATGATTACTTTAACTGATTCATCATCTGAAATGTACGGCAAAGTCATGAGTTGGACTGATGAAATGATTTTATCCGGCATGGAAATCTTGACTGACATCTCTGACGAAGAAATTAATTCTGCTAAAACTGCTATGGCTTCAGGCGCTAACCCTCGTGATTTCAAGATGAAACTGGCTTACGAAGTAGTAAAAGTCTATCAAGGCGAAAAATCTGCTCAAGAAGCCGAGGAAAGTTTCAAAAAAGTCTTCCAAGAAGGTGGCAAGCCAACCGAAATCACTGAAGTAACTATTTCTCAAGACAAATTAACTGATGGCGAGATTGGCGTGCTTAATTTGTTCGTTGCAGCTGGCCTAGGTTCAAGTAACGGCGAAATCAGACGCTTAATCCAAGAAGGCGGCATCTTGATCAACGATGAGAAAGTTAGCGATGAGAGTGTCAAAGTCTCAATTCCGGCCGAGGGTTTACTCTTGCAGCGTGGCAAAAAGATGTTTGCTAGGGTTTTTGTTAAATAAATAATTTCTACAACTTCTCATATTAAAAGCGGATAAATCTATCCGCTTTTATGTTTATTAAAGAAATAAAATCAATTTTAAACAAAAATAAAATCCCCTCTGCAGCGGGGGATTTTATTATTTGAGAAATCTTTTACAATTAAGCGTGTTTCTTTTTTGCAGTTTTCTTTTTTGCAACTTTTTTTACAGCTTTCTTTGCTACTTTCTTTTTTGCTACTTTTTTCTTTGCGGCCATGGATATCACCTCCTTTCATTTATTAAGATATAAACTTCATAAAAATATTTTTATAAAATATTTTT
>CAIVNC010000017.1 GCA_903907165.1 Candidatus Buchananbacteria bacterium | reverse complement strand
TCGAGGTTGTTTTTATATTTGAAATATTTTATCTAGCAAATTTATAGTTCAAAGAAAGTCTAGGTAGGTGGGTGTTGTAAACTTCGCCAACTTGGATAGAGATTTTATTCCAATCGTATTCCTTGTTGATTTTTTTCTTAGCCAGTTTAGAAAGCTGTTCGAGTTTGGCTGGATTTTTGTCGGCAAAGATTAATTTGTCAGCTAGATCTCTGGCGTTTTTATTTTTGAATTGCCAACCGAATTTGCCGACGACTTCGATGTTTTCTTTGATGTCGGAGATGATAACTGGCAAATTGTAAGAAATAGCTTCCATAAGAGCAATAGACAGACCTTCGGTTTCAGATGGTTGGACAAAAAGATAAGCGTTATTAAACAGTGCTTCAAGTTCGTTGCCTGATTGCTGACCGGTGAAGATGATATTTTTATTATTGCCAGCTAATCGTCTTAATCTTGTCGCATAAGCATCGGTGTGAGCAGCCGAACCGACGATGACTAATTTTTTGTTGGTTTTGATTTTTTGATAAGCCTTGATGAGTGTATGCAAGCCTTTGTGTTCAATAAGACGAGAGACAACCAAAAAATATTTGCCAGACTGAAGGCGAAATTTCTTTAAAATTTCATTTTGCTTTTTGGCAACAACTAGTTGGCTAATACTAACACCATTAGGAATGTAAGTTGTTTCCTTATTGAATTTGGCCAAGCAATATTTTTGTAGTCCTTTGGAGACGACAATAGTCTCATGAGGGAAGTGGCAAGCAGCCCATTCGCCCATGGCTAACATAAACTTTGCAAAAGAGCCCCATTTTTGATGCTCACGATCCAAACAGTGGAAGGTGGCAATGACTTTGGTCTTGGGGCTTAGGATTTTCGGAAGGAAAGATAAAAGCGAAGGACCAACGCCATGATAATGAATAACGTCATAATTATTTAAAATAGCGTGAATAGTAGAGATGAAAGTGTGGCTAATAGCGTCAAGATGCTTGGTGTTGAGAGAAGGCAGGTTGACGATGTTGATGCCGTTATAGGTTTTGAGCTCTTTAGCGGTGTAATGAGGTCTAGCATAGACGGAAATATCAAAACCATTAGTAGCTAGCTTGGTGGCTAACTCCTCAACGTGTTTTTCGATCCCACCTTGACGGCAAGGGATGCCTTTTTGTCCGATAAATGCTATTTTCATAGTTTGTTTAAACCTTTTCGATTTAATTGATTACTTTATCATAAATTTGTAATTCTGTCAATAGCGACAGCCAGTTTGAGATAAAATGTCAAGTTTTTAGCGTTTTTTATTTAAATTTAGATAAATAAATGGGATGGATCCCGGATAAGCGCCAGGATGACAATTGGGCGGTTGCTGTTGATTTTTTCCCCATAAAATGTTATTTTAATTTAAGAAGATTAACTATGAATGAAGAGAAAAAACGATCAAACCTGCGTTTAGCTGAAATCTTTCCGGCAGCCTTAATTTGGCTGACCTTTTTGCTTTTAGTTGGCCTATCCTTTTGGCATCCGCTATGGTCTATCTATTTTATTATCGTTTTTTCGGTATATTGGATTGTCAGGCTGTTTTATATGATGGTTTGGCTGTTTGTTTCTTGGTATAACTATCGCAAGGAAATTAAAACTGATTGGATGGGTCGTTTAGAGATCCTAGCTCAAGATAAAATAAATGGCAAAAATTACCAAGATTATTATCAAGTCATCACTTATCCGACTTATAAAGAGCCATATGAAGTTATTGAGCGTTCATTTGAGGAATTGCTCAAAACTAATTATCCCAAGGACAAAATGATCGTGGTTTTAGGTGGGGAAAAAAAAGACGAAGCCAATTTCTTAATCAGCGCCGAAAAGATCAGGCAAAAGTTTGGTGATAAATTTTTGCGACTGTTAATTACAGTCCACCCTTTAGTTGAAGGTGAGTTGCCTGGCAAGGGCAGTAATGTTAATTACATGGAGCATCGGCTCAAAGAAGTAATTGATGAGTTGGCTCTGCCTTATGAAAAAATTATTGTTTCTTGTTTTGATATTGAAACTTTGCCTCATCCTCAATACTTTGCATGTCTCACTTATAGTTATCTGACCCATCCTAATCCGACTCATGCCAGTTATCAGCCGCTGATTTTGTATAACAATAATCTTTGGGAGTCTAGTCCGATTATCCGAGTGGTGGCTTCGGCGACAACCTTTTGGTTACTGACAGATATGTCACGAGCTGATCGCTTGCTGACTTTTTCTTCTCACAGTATGAGTTTCAAAATGTTGGTTGATGTTGGGTTTCATGAGAAGACGATCGTCTCTGAAGATTCTCGCATTTGCCTTCAGGCGATTTTGACTTATCACGGTGACTATGAAGTGGTGCCAATGTTTACGACTTTATCTATGGATACGGTTTATATCGGCTCATTTTGGAAAAGTATGGTTGATCAATACAAACAGATGCGTCGCTGGGCTTGGGGTGTGGAGCATTTCCCTTGGATGTGGGAGAATTTTTTTGGCGCCAAAGCTGACAAACAAATGCCGTTCAAAAAGAAAATTAAAGTTATGTGGAATCAAATTGAGGGGATGTATTCTTGGGCGACAGCGCCTCTCATTATTATGATTTTTGGCCGTTTGCCGTTGATCTTGGCTTCACCCGCGGATAAAGCTACGGCATTATTCCAGAATTCTCCTCATGTTCTGGAAAATTTAATGACTGTCGGCATGGTTGGTCTGATTATTAATGCTATAATGTATACAATAATGTTACCGGCCAGGCCAAACCATAAAGCGCCCTGGGGTTATTTAATTATGGTACTTCAATGGGTGTTATTTCCGTTTACCATGATTATTTTTGGTTCTATCCCGGCCATTGAAGCGCAGACTAGATTACTCTTGGGCGGAAAATATCGACTTGGTTTTTGGGTCACAGAAAAGAAAGCTTTAAATAAACAATTGATTCCGGATCAAGTCCGGGATGACACAAGATTATGAACTCACCGAAAGTCACAATTCAAATAGTTTCCTGGAACAGCCAAAAATACTTGGGCAATTGTTTGCAGTCTTTGGATGCGCAGACTTATCGTGATTTTCAAATTTTAGTCGTTGATAATAATTCTCACGACACAACAGTTAAATTTTTGAAAGCTAATTATCCTCATGTTGCCGTTTTTCAGAATAATAAAAATTTCGGTTTTGCCAAAGCTAATAATCAAGCGATTAAGCTTCTTAGTTCACCTTATGTTTTGTTGTGTAATCCGGATATAGTGCTAGAGCCAGATTGGCTGGCCAAGATTATGGCTGAAGTTGAAGATGAAAAGAATGCTCAGTTTGGCAGTTTTGGTGGCAAGGTTTTAAGACTTAAGATGGTAAATGATGAGCTCAATGAAGTTATGAAAACTAATGTCATTGATTCTTGCGGACTAGAGTGCGGACGCAATCGAAGATTTAAAGAAATTGGAGCAGGTCTAACAGCCGAAGAATTTGATGAGCGAAAAGAAGTTTTTGGCCATTCTGGCGCTTTGGTTTTGTTTAAACGTGAAGCCTTGGAAGAATGCCTAATTGAAGTTGGTAAAAATGGAGTCGAATATTTTGATGAAGATTTTTTCTGCTACAAAGAAGATATTGATTTAGATTGGCGATTGCAGCTCTTGGGTTGGAAATCATTATTCTTGCCGTCAGCCATTGCTTATCATGTCAGGTCAATGGGCGGATCTGAGAAAAAGCATTGGTATGAGATACTCAAAAATCGCCAAAAGCAATCTCCGGCTTCTCGTTATTATTCTTATCGTAACCATTTCTTATTGTTATTAAAAAATGAAACTAGTAAAGATTTTTGGCACAATTTCTGGCCGATTTTATGGCAGGAGATTAAGAAATTTTTTTACGTTTTATTTTTGGAGCCCAAAAATTTCAAGGCATTGATTGAAGTGATAAAATTACTACCAAAAACTTTGAAAAAAAGAAAAATTATTCGTGCTCGGCAAAAAGTTTCTGGCGTAGCTGAGTATTGGTTTAAATAAAAATATGGATTTATCAATTATAATTAACAACTATAAAACTAAAGGTCTTTTGAAGCAGTGTCTCAAGGGGATTTATTTGTATCCGCCATCAAGAGAATTTGAAATCGTTGTGGTGGATAATGATTCACGCGATGGTTCAGTAGAAATGGTGCAGGAAAATTTTCCTGAAGTGAAGTTAATTGCCAGTTCTGTTAATCTTGGCTTTCATAAAGGCAATAACGCTGGCATCAAAGAGTCATCCGGCAAATATGTTTTAATTCTAAATACTGATATTGCCATCCTTGATGATTCACTAGATAAGATGATGGAGTTTATGGACGAGCATCAAGAAGCAGCTCTTGTCGGAGCAAAACTCAAAAATCCAGACGGCTCAATCCAAATGTCGTGTATGAGATTTCCAACCGCTCTAATTCCTTTTTTTCGTCGAACTTTTTTGGGTAATCTTCCTTGGGCGAAGAAGCAAATTGATAATTATTTAATGACAGATTTTAATCATCAAGAGACTAAGGCGGTTGATTGGATTTTGGGTGCTTGCATTATGGTCAGACGATCGGTGATTGATAAAGTCGGACTGATGGATGAAGATTTATTTTTGTATTTCGGCGATGTGGCTTGGTGTAAGAAGTTTTGGAAGGCTGATTACAAAGTTTATTATTATGCGGATACAAATATTGTTCACTATCACAAACGTGAATCAGCAAGTAGTGGAATTTTTTCAAAAATATTTTGGATTCACGCGATTGATTGGTTGAGATACCTAAAGAAATACGGGCAGTAATTTTCTTTAATAAAATTAAAATCCATCCCATGCTTTTTAAACGGAAAAATAAAAACTTAGTCAGTGAATTTTTTCCTCATCCGATTAAGATTGAAAAAACTCGTCGGCAAAAAATTTCTCTCATCTTTTTTTGGGCGGTAATAATTTTAGTTATCGTGCCGATTCTTTGGGCTTTGATTTTTGGATTAAAGATGGGCTATGAGTTGTGGCAAGTGGAAAAACAGATTGTCCAACTGGAGCCGGAAATTAAAGCCGGAAATTGGTCAGTTATATCCAGTGGTTTAAACGCGGCTGAACAAAATGTTTCCATGGCTTCCGATGATTTGCTAAGAATGGGACCGATTTTGTATTTGCCCCCAGTTAATAAAATTGTGAGAAATCTGGAAGCTTTACTTTTTACTACCGATGATTTATTGTCCGGCTATGGCAAGATTAGCGCGATTTTTGGCGAGATTAAAAGCTCTCTAGGTCAGAATTCTTCACCGCTAAGCGATGGCGCTAGTCGTGAGCAAATGCTGCTTATAATCAAGGATAAAAAATCAGAATTTTTGAAAGCAGGAGAAGATATTAAGGCGGCCGAAGCCGACATTGCCAAAATAAATTTTTTGGATTTCCCTGAACCCCTGCGAAGCAAGGTTTTACAGCTTCATGGAATTTTAAAACAAGGAGCTGACGGAGCTGATTTGGCTTTGCCGATTATTGGCAATTTGCCAGAAATTTTGGGCGTCGATGGTCAGAAGACTTATCTTTTAATTTTTCAGAACAATATGGAGCTTCGACCGACTGGCGGGTTTATCGGCAGCTATGGGCTTCTAAAAATTAATAATGGTGAAATTGTCGATTTGACGATTGATGATGTTTATAATCTTGATAAGTTAGCTGAAGGCAAATTAAAAATACCAGCACCAGACCCGATGATTAAATATATGAACCAGCAATATTGGTTTATGCGTGATGCTAATTGGTCGCCAGATTGGCCGACTTCAGCTAAACAAATTAATTCTTTCTGGGATCAAGAACGCCAAGTTGCTGGTTTGCCAACGGAACATATTGATGGCGTGATTGGTTTGTCGCCAGAGTTCACTGCTTCTCTTCTTAATGTGATTGGACCGGTTATGGCTGGTAATATTTCTTTTACTGGCGATAATTTTGCTCAGGTTTTGGAAAAATTTGTGGAGTTTGATTATGTCAAAAGGGGGATTAGTAAAACTGATCGCAAGGCAATTATGGGAGATTTGGCTAATACGATAATAAATAATATTCGCCAGCTTGATTCTCACCAAGCTCTAAATGTGATTAATACTTTCAAGAAGAGTATTGATCAAAAAGAAATTCTGGTTTATTTAAATGACGCAAGTATTCAGCAGGATTTTAATAATCAAAACTGGTCTGGCATGGTCAGGCCAACAACTGGCGATTATTTGTGGGTGGTAGATAGCAATCTTGGAGCTCTCAAAACCGATCAAGTAATGAAGCGGGCGATTGGCTATCAAGTTAGTCAGAATAAAAGTGGTGATTTGATTGGCAGGGCCGATATAACTTATATCCAAAATGGCAAACCAGTTCCCGGAATTATTCGAGAGTATCGTGACTATGTTAGAGTTTATTTGCCCGATGGTGTTCAAGTTAATCGCGCTTATTTTGAGCAGGACGGCAAGCAAAAAGAACTTAGTTTAACAAAGGATGTGACTTTTGGTAAAGAATTTGGCAAGACATATGTAGCCACTTTTCTTTATGTTAATCCGATGACTCAACTGAATTTGGTTTTGGAGTATAAATTACCTCAAAATATTAAAGATAGCTATTTAAATGGTGATTATAAGTTGTTAGTCCAAAAACAACCGGGAACGGATGGACATAATCTGCAAATTAGTTTAAACTTGGGCCATAAGATCTCGGGCTGGCTGGCCGCAAATCAGCCGACAAAATTGTCAGGAAATGAGGCGGTTTGGCAAGATGTTTTGTCAGAGGACAAGGAATACGAGGTTAAATTTTAGAAATTTGGGGTAAGAAAATATATTTATGTTTTTAAAGAAAATCGGAATTGACTTGGGAACGACGAACGTCTTGGTGCATGTGCCAAAAAAGGGCGTGGTTATTAATGAGCCATCAGTGGTGGCTATTTCAGCTATTGATAAAAAAATTATTGCCGTTGGCATTGAAGCCAAATTAATGATCGGTCGTACTCCCGATACGATTATCGCTCAACGTCCGCTCAAAGACGGCGTGATTGCTGACTACAAAACCACGGAAGCGATGCTGCGCTATTTCATTAACAAAGCTCTTGGTGGTGTTCGCTTATTTCGTCCTGAGGTTATGGTAGCTGTTCCAGCTGGTATTACTTCAACTGAACGAAGAGCGGTTATTGATGCAACAATTGCTGCTGGCGCTAAGGCCGCTTATATTATCAAAGAGCCAATTGTGGCCGCTATCGGCGCCGGCATTCCTATCGGCTCAGCCTCAGGTCATATGATTATTGATATCGGTGGCGGCACAGCTGAGATTGCTGTCATTTCTCTTGGTGGCATCGTAGCTTCTGATTCTGTTCGTATTGGCGGTAATAAATTAGATTTGGCGATCATGGAACATATCCGTCGCAAATACAGCTTAGCTATCGGTGAGCGAACAGCTGAAGAAATTAAAATCAATATCGGTTCAGCGCTGTATCTGGAAGATAAATTATTTATGGAAGTTCGTGGCCGTGATATGATTGCCGGTCTGCCAAAAACAATCACCGTTTCATCTGATGATATTACTGATGCCATTCAAGTCGAGCTTGAGGGCATTATTGCCGCGGTCAAAAATGTCTTACACAAAACTCCGCCGGAGTTGTCAGCTGATGTAATTGATAAGGGTGTGGTTATGTCTGGCGGTTCTAGCTTG
>CAIVNC010000016.1 GCA_903907165.1 Candidatus Buchananbacteria bacterium | reverse complement strand
GATTATCAACCAGCTTAATTCTGTTGGCACAAATTTGATTGGTATTTTGCCTGGCGCCTCTGATTCTAATGGTCCGCCAGCGTCGGCTCTTGGTATTGTAGTAACGACTTTAAAATACGAAGATGCTTTGGCTATAGCTAGTCAGGTGCCAAATGTTGCGGCGGTTAATGCTTATGTGACCGGACGAGGCAAGGCGGTTTATCAAAATGCCAGTGAGGATCTGACTTATTATGGCACGATGAGTACTTATATAGAAGTGGAAGATGTGAGCTTGGCTAGCGGCAGATTTTTTACTTCTGATGAAGAAAAAAGCAATGCTAGAGTGGTAGTTTTGGGAGATCAGGCCAATCAAAATTTGTTTAACGGCGCAAATCCCTTGGGACAAAAAATTAGAATCGGCAAAGAAACTCTTGAAGTTATCGGTGTTTTAAAGAAAAGAGGCTCGGCAGGTTTTCAAAACCAAGATGATTTAGCAATTATGCCAATTTCTACAGCTCAAAATATCATGCTGGGTATTCATTATGTTAATTTTATCCGCGTTAAAGTAAATTCCTCTGACAATATTAATCAAGTTTCTCAAGATGTAAATTTGTTGCTACGTGATCGTCATAATATCAAAACAGACACGAGTAGTGATTTCTCGGTCAGAAATACTCAGGATGCCATCAAGACTTTAACTTCCATTACTGACGCCTTGAAATTTTTCTTGTCCGCTATTGCTGGCATTTCCTTGCTGGTCGGCGGTATTGGCGTGATGAATATCATGCTTGCCGCGGTTAATGAGCGAGTCAAAGAAATTGGTTTGCGTAAGGCGGTCGGAGCTAGGCCAGCGTATATTTTGTGGCAGTTTATTTTTGAAACCATGGCCATTACTATTTTTGGTGGCGTAGTTGGTATTATAATCGGTGCCGGAATTTCGTTTTTGGTTTCAATCGTGGCTCGGTATCTTGGTTATAATTGGGATTTCGTTATTCCGATGAGTTCTGTTATCTTGGGAACCGCCGTTTCTGGCATTGTTGGTTTGGTTTTTGGTATTTATCCGGCTCAGCGCGCTTCGAGGCTTGATCCGATTTCTGCTTTGAGATACGAATAGATTTTTAATTATTATTTTATGCCAGAATTACCAGAAGTTCAGACTGTTGTTTCGCAGTTGGACACTAAAATAAAAAATAAAATAATTTTGAAGGCCGAAGTTTTGGCGCCAAGGTCGGTTAATCTGCCGGCCAAAGATTTTTTGAAAGTAGTTAAAGATAAAAAAGTTTTGTCGGTGTCTCGCCGAGCAAAGCTGATTATTATTGATCTAGCTGGAGAGTGGTGGCTTTTGTCGCACCTCAAGATGACAGGTCAGTTTGTTTTTTGTGACAATAAAAAGTGTACAGTTTCCGGTGGTCATCCGATCGGAAATATAGGCGAGCTACCAAATAAATTTTCCAGAGTCATTCTTGATTTCAAAGACGGTAGCAGATTATTTTTTAATGACATTCGGCGTTTTGGTTGGGTGCGTTTGGTTAACGAGGAGCAATTAAAAAAAGAGTTGAGTAAATACGGGCCGGAGCCGTTGACTAGTTCTTTTAATTCCAAATTTTTGCAGTCTATTTGCGACAGATATAAAAACAGAAAGATCAAACAAATTTTACTTGATCAATCACTTATTGCCGGACTAGGTAATATTTATGTTGATGAATCCTGTTTTGAGGCCAAGATTTTGCCAACTAGAACCGCCGGAAGTTTATCAGAGAAAGAGATTAGTGATTTGACGGTAGCGATTAAGAAAATTTTGCGACTCGCGATAAGTAAAAAAGGAACATCGGCCAACACTTACGTATTGACCGATGGTAGTAAGGGAAATATGTTGAATTATTTGAAAGTTTATCAGCGAACCGGACAAAAATGTAAGCGTTGCGGCGGAACGATAAAAAAGGTAAAATTAGTTGGACGTAGTACGCATTTTTGTGACAGCTGTCAGAAATAGTTAGATATTGAAGAATTTAGCCATAATTATGGTAATGGCGACGCCTAGGGCTGAACCGACGAGAACTTGAAGAGGAGTGTGACCGACTTGTTCGTTGAGGTATTGAGGTTTTTGTTTATCAATGGTGGCTTTGGCGATTTGATTAGTGAGAACAGCATTTCTGCCGATTTCACGTCGAAAGCCGATAGCATCGCGGATAACAATAGCGAAAAGAATGAAAGTGATAGCGAAGGTAGTGGAGTCAAAACCGTCAGCTAGGCCGACAATAGTGGCCAGAGAAGCGACGAAGGCAGCATGAGACGATGGCATTCCGCCGTAGTCACTGATCATGTGGTGGAAATTAAAATTTTTCGGTTTGCCATCGGTTATCAGCTTGATGGCTTGAACAATAACTGCGGCGACGATTGGAATGATAATTAGTTGATACATAATTCTTAATTAAATATTATGGCTTATTTGTTTGCGGTTTTAGCTGGACTAATTCAGGGAGCGGCGGAATTTTTGCCGATTTCTAGTTCAGGACACTTAATTTTATTTCACAATATTTTTAATTTTCAATTGCCGGACAATATGCTGTTTGATGTAGTTTTGCATTTAGGCACGGTCTTGGCATTGATTGCCGTATTTTATAAAAAAATCTGGCAACTAATCAAGGCTTGGCTTGAGGGAATATTTCATGCGGCCAAAAGGCAGGGGAGAGATTGGCAATTATCTTGGATGATTATCGTGGGTGTGATTCCTGCCGGACTTGCCGGTTATTTGCTCGGCGAGGGCTTGGAAAAAAGCCGTTATGCTATTTTGATTGTCGCCATTGCTCTGATTGTTGTCGGATTATTGTTTTTTGTGGCAGAAAAGTATGCTAAACAAAATAAAGAACTAGAAAATATCGGTTTATGGGGAGCAGTGCGGATTGGTTGCGCTCAGGCTATCGCTCTAATTCCTGGAGTTTCTCGTTCCGGTATTACTATTATAGCAGGTTTAGGCTCCGGTTTAAAGAGATCTGAGGCGGCAGAGTTTTCTTTTTTGCTTTCGATACCAGTGATTCTTGGTGCCGGACTTAAAACTTTTAAAGACGCTTTGGCGTTGCCAGGAGGCGTTACTGATGGCGGATTGCTGTTGGTTGGTTTTTTGACCGCGGCCATTTCCGGTTATTTTGCGATTAGATTTTTATTGAAATATTTAAGCAATCATTCGTTGGCTGTTTTTGCTTGGTATCGCATTATTTTGGGTTTAGCAATTTTTGCTTGGTTGTTCGTTAGGGGCTGATAGGTGATAAGAAGCAGGGCTAGGATAAAAAATATCATCAAATTAATTGAAATATTAATTTTACTTAGATAACTAAAGTCGAGAGGCTGTTTCGGAAGAGCAGCTTCTTTTGTTGTTTGAGGAATAGTTGAGCCAGAGGCTGCTTCCTGAGTGTCGTTAGGGTTAACATTTGGACTAGTGACAAAGTCTGGATGAGAGCCAAAAAGTTGAACGACTACAAAAGTGTTGTGATTTTGATATCTACCGCTAATGGCAGCTAGGCCAATTTCTTGATAGGAGGAATCGACAATATTTTCTTTATGTTTTGGGCTATTGATCCAAGCTTGAAATAAATCGCTGTTGTCATTAAAATCAATGGCCAGGTTTTCGCCGACAGATAAATATTGATAACCGGTAGCTTTTATCCAGTCAGAAAAATGGTGCCCATCGGGTGAAGTGTGACTAAAATAACCACCAGCCAACATGTCCTTGGCTTTCTGCGTGGCAGCTTGGGTTAGTTGGTCGTTGACGGCTAGGGTACTCAATCCCAATGATTTTCGATAATCATTAGTGAGATTAATCAGTTGCTGAGAATTAATGCTGTCAGTATCGGCGAGGCCAGCGGTTGGATAAACAAAAATCAGAGCGAAAACTATCGCTTTGATAATAATAATTAAAACCACCAACCACTTTAAAATTTTTCTAGATTTTACCATAGCTTAATTATAACACAAACTTGCTCCTTGATTAATTAGCAGTTATAATTAAGTAAAATAATATTAAATTTTTATGACTAAATTTTTGGCTAAATTGATTATAGTGATAGTTCTAGTCGGTGGAGCGACGGGATGGTATTTTTTTCATGGCGCTTCAGCGGCCGGCTCAAATCCAGGAAAAACTTATTATTTTAAAGTAACAAGCGGCGAATCAGTTTCTCAAATGGCCAGCGATTTAAAAAGTCAGGGGATTATCAAAAGTCCAACTATCTTTAAATATTATGCCAAATTTAAGAGTTTGGATAGTAAATTTATTGCCGGCGAACATCAATTATCTGGCAGTATGAGCATTAAAGAAGTAGCTCTAGCTTTGACCTCTAAGGCTAGTGTTGATCAGGAAAATGTCATTACGATTATTGAAGGTTGGAAAATTAGCGATATGGCCGATTATTTGAGCAATCAAGGAATTGTCAAAAAAGCAGATTTTTTGGCAACGGCAAAAACTGCCAAATGGAAATCGCAATATGATTTTTTGGCCGATGCTAAGGGCAGTACGCTTGAAGGTTATTTGTTTCCTGATACTTATCGGATTTTCAAAAATGCTACGGCTGACGATATTGTCAAAAAAATGTTAGATAATTTTGATCACAAAATCACTGCTCAAATGAGGCAAGACATCAAGTCTCAAAAAAAGAGTCTTTTTGAAATTGTGACTATGGCGTCTATTCTGGAGCGGGAAGCCAAATCAGCCACGGACAAGAAAATGGTCTCGGATATCTTTTGGAAAAGAATCACGGCTGGTATTGCTCTTGGCTCTGATGCTACGGTTAATTATGTGACCGGCAAAAGCGAAATGCGACCCAGTACTCAGGACTTGGCTAATGATTCTCTTTACAATACTTATAAATATCGCGGCTTGCCTCCTGGGCCGATTAATAATCCAGGGCTTGATGCGATTACGGCAGCAATTTATCCGACCAAAAATCCTTATTATTATTTCATTAATGATTTGAAGACGGGTCAGATTTATTATGGTAAGACTTATGATGAACATTTGCAGAACGTTAGGAAATATTTGGATTAAAATTGAAAATAAAAAACCGGCCAATAACTTCTTGGTCGGTTTTGCTTTTTTGAAGCGGGGGAGCAATTATCTTTTTTCCAGAGTCATGCTCGTTGGAGAGTGGGTGACATAAATTCCGCGGACTTTTTGGCAGAATTCTATGTTATTCTGACCACCGTATCTGGCGTGATAGTCCATCTGTGGTGCCCACTGTTTAATCTCCAGTTCCGGATGATTTTTAGTGAACTGATCCATGGCTTTTATCACCAGCGTGTAGTCGATTTTTCTGTCGACATCAACATCTTGGTTGTCACTTATGGAAAGTGGAATGAAGCTGTAATTTCCAATGGTGACTGTTGATCGAATACTGGCCGGAATTTTTTGCTCAGCTTCCTGCACCACTCGTTTGTTTTTGGCAGCCTTCTCTGCCTCGTGTCGATTCATGGCTTCTTCCATGCCGGATGAGCAAGCTTTGCAAGCGAAGCACATGGCAAGGATGATCATGGTAAGTATAAACAACTTCAAGGCAGTTTTTTGGATACTTTTCCGCAAACCAGTATCCAACCAGACGCTACGAATGGCGTTGATGAATTTTTTCATGATCTTTCTCTCCCTATTTTGGAATGTCTTTTTCTGATCGCACAATCTTAATGTCCGGCAGATGGACTTCGTAAACCATTCCTTTTTTGTCAGTGAAGACGAGCGGCCGAGCAGGTTTGGTGGTCGGCGTAGTGACGCGATCGTCGCTTTTGGGCTCAGACTCTAGCTTGACCGATTTGTTTTCGGCGTTTGCGCTGGCTGGTTCGGGAGTGAAAAGTTCGATAATGCAGTCAAAAAAGTCGAGGATGTTATGCGGCTCTTTTGGACTGAAACTTGCAAAACTGATTATAACGAAGGCAACTCCTGCCACAAGAATACCATAAATACCATAATCGTCGCGATTCATGATCTTTCTCCTTGTTTGTTGTGGGTTGATAAAGAACCTTTGAAACAAATTAGATTATATTGAATAATTTGATTTTTGTCAATTGGGACAGCTAGTTGGAGCAAAAAAGTCAAGTTTTTGTCGTAATTTACCTAAATTTAAACAAAAAATATAAATTGACAGCGTAGATCTTGACTTATCTGTCAGATTTGCTATAATAAACACATCAAATTTAATAAGTATAGGTTTTCCACAGACAGCAAGTGCCGAGAGGCTTAATTCCTTGCCGAGGAGATCAAAAATGACTACCAAGTCACTTTAGATTGTCTGCGGAAAAACGCAGATTTTTTTATTTTATGCCAAAAACAAGAACACAAAAAGAATCCATCGTTTCTTCCTTGCAGGAAGAGGTTAATGGAATGAAGTCTGCAGTATTTTTTAACTACTTCGGTTTGCCAGTTAAGGAAATCAATTTGTTAAGAAATGATTGCCGTAAAGAAAACATCGGTTACAAAGTCGCCAAGAAAACTTTACTCAAAAAAGTTTTGGCTGAAAAAGGCTACGATGCTGATCTAAGTGGAGAAGTTGCTGTCCTATTCGGACGCCAAGACGAAGTTGCTCCAGCCAAGGTCATCGCTGCTTTTGCCAAGACCCATGATAAAGCCAAGATTGTCGGCGGTGTGCTCGAGGGACAGTTTATCACAGCTGATAAAGTCAAGGCATTGTCCAGATTGCCATCCAAGCAAGAGTTGCTGGCCAAGGTCGTCGGATCAATCGCTTCTCCATTGTCAGGATTCGTCAATGTGCTTCAAGGCAATTTAAGATGTTTAGTTTACACCTTGAATGCCATTAAAGAAAAGAAGTCTTAATTAAAAATAATTTTTTAAAATAATTAATTACAAAACTATGTCAGAAGAAAAAACAGAAGTCATTGTTCCAGAGAAATTTAAATCTCTTGTTGAACAAATCGAAAAGCTTAGCGTTTTGGATTTATCCGAATTAGTTAAGGTTTTGGAAGAAAAGTTTGGTGTTTCCGCATCTGCTCCTATGGCTGCCGCAGCTGTTGCTGCCGCTCCTGCTGAAGCTGTCGAAGCTAAAGATAGCTTTGATATCGAATTGACTGCTTCCGGTGCCAACAAAATTGCTGTCATCAAAGTTGTCAGAACTATCACTGCCTTAGGCTTAAAAGAAGCTAAAGATTTAGTTGACGCTGCTCCAAAGATCGTCAAAGAAGGCGTAAAGAAAGAAGAAGCTGAAAAGATTAAGAAAGAATTGGAAGAAGCTGGTGGAAGTGTCGTCTTGAAATAATATATTTCAAAATAAAAACAACCTCGATGAAAGTCGAGGTTGTTTTTTTGTTATCCTTAGAATGTAATATCAATCGCGTAAACTTTATTATCCGACAAGACGTAGATTTTTTTGTCGCGCTCGGATAGAGCCATGGATTTGAGGCCAGTGAATAACTTTGATGTGTATTGGGTTTTTAGATTGCCTTGTTTGTCAAAGATTACCACTCTTTGGTTTTGAGGATCTAGGACGTAGACATAGAGTGAATCCAGATTGGTATAAATTTGAGCAGGGGAGGAAAGCACTGGATTGATTGTGGAGACCTTGAAATTGGCCAATGAGCCAGAATTATAGAAGCTGATTTGGCCGTTGGTTTGACCAAGGTAAACTCCATCGCCGACCGCAATAGAGATGGATTTGGTTAAATCTGGATTGCCCTTGATCCAACTGCTGCCAGAGTTGAAGCCGTCTTTAGTGGCGATATTTTTGGTAACTTTATTGTCTTGCAGAATATAAAGTTTGCCACCATAGCTTTCAATATCTTTGACGTTAGCGCCTACCGCTAAAGATTTGGTGGTACTGGCTCCAAGAGCATATTGATAAATTTCATTTTTATCGTTAAGTAAAGCAATTGATTTGTCGCTCATGGTGACAACCTTTCTGACTTGGCCGATGGATGGGTCAACTGGCACGGTAATGGTTTGTTTTTTGGCTTGGTCAATAATGTCGAGTTGATGATTTTGATTATCAAAAGAGAAAAGCTGAGTGCCAATTTTGGCTAGGCCAACGGCTTGAGCTTGAGCGCTAGTATTTCCAAGATCAGCAATGACTGCTGGGTTATCCAGATAGGTAACCTTTTCTAAAGAATGATTTAAATCATCGATTCTTTTTTGAATAGCTTGGATGTCGCTCTCATATTGTTTTTTAGCCGGGATCTTCGCCATCTCGGTGGTGGCGGAGGCGATAGAGGATTTAGCACCGGTTTCATCGTTAAAAATGTTTTGAGCTTCGGCCTTGTTCAAATATTCATTGGCTTGCTTGACGATAGTTTGGACGTCGTTAATGTTGACATCGCGGCTAGTTTTTTGACTGTTAAGGACAATGCTTTGAGAAAAGAAGAAGAAAAGAACAAAAGCACTAACTACCAAAATCTTTTGCCAAATATTTAGGCTGATAAATCCGCCGATTTGTTTATTGAGCCAATGGCTGACTTGAGGTTTAATGCCATGGCGATTAATTTCTGAGGTTGTGGTTCTGGTATATTGTTCCGCGATTTCTTTTCGATCCTTCTTTGGCTCGGCTTGTTGTTTGGTTTCTTGGACGTTTTCAGTTTTAGGTAATGGCTCCTCGGAAATAATCGCTACTGTTTCTTTCTTGATAGTTAAAATTTGTTCGCCATCTTTATCTTCGTCAAGTGAAACTTTGGTTTCGGTTACGCCGGCAAGTAGGGTTTGGCGTTTCTTTCTTTTTTCAAAATATGCGGAAATCTTTTGTGCTATAAATTTTGAGCCGAAAATAATACCTTCAGCTGCTTTTTGAGCACCAATCCAACCGTATTTTATGATCCAAGTGATTAATGTTTTGAGGCCGCGAGCGAGTAGTAACAAAAACTTCTGCCAGTTAGGTAGGGTAGAGGGAGTGAGATATTTCTCAGTCTTTTGCTGAGTATTAATAAGATTGTTAATGGATTTTTCTGGTTTGGCATGAAGCTCAGAGGCTTTGTTTGAGGAAATAATTTCAGAGGCCGAAGGAATATCCTCAAAAACCTGAAGTTGAGAAACGACAGCATAAAATTTATCCCTAGCTTCGCGATCTTCTAATCTATTGCGAATAAGATCCATAGCTTCAAAAAGCTGGTTTTCACCGACGATGCGGCAAAGATTGCTAGCTGAGAAATATTGCAATAAAACTGAATTGCAGAAAAATAGATTATCTTTGGTGGTGATTTCACCACTGACAATATTGCCAAAGATTTTTTCTTGGTCTGGCTTGATGCGTCCGGCATTTGGTCCGATAATATCGACGGTGGCAAAGTCGCCTTTAACTTTTTTGTGAAATAGGTAAGCTCCCATTTTGCCGGAATGACTGAGATAAATTCTGTTACGGTAAACTAAGCCGATCAGAGCGTTGATGCCACGAAGGTCGATAACGTTAATAGATTGGGCAATTAACTTGTGGATGCGACGATTAGCGCGCTGGAGACATTCTTCAAACCTTTTTTCGACCCCATATTCAGCTTCAATCGGGGGAAGATAATATTCGGTTTTTAGGTCATTGATAATCTCTATGAAATTCTCGCAGAAAAAATCGTCAACGCCTCTTATATCAATTATGCTAAAAATAAGACCTAGCTTTTCTTCGGATTTAGCGTCTGATTTGGCAATCATGGCACCGCCAATGGCCTCATCGGCTCCCGTTTCCAGAATTAATTTGTTTAATCTTGGGTAAAATTTTTCCATAGTTGATTCACTTCTCAGCTTATTTAAAAGAAAAAAACTGCGATAGGAATAATCGCCGGGGGTTTACAGTTAGTTTATAATATTATACTATATTTTATATAACTCAGTCCAATTTTTTATGCTCGACCAACTTTTTGGTTCCAAAACTAGGGTAATGCTATTGCGCCTCTTTTTCAATAATCCGGAAAGTTTTTTCTTTGTTCGAGAAATAGCTAGAAGTTTGGACACGCACTTAAACTCTATTCGCCGGGAATTGAGCCATCTAGAGAAAATTGGTATTGTTAGTTCTCATGATAAAGTTGATTTGGGCCGTGAAGTAGAAAAGGAATTGAAAGACAATAAAAAATATTACAAATTAAACCAGAATTTTGTTTTTTTGGAAGAATTGCGATCGCTAGTTATCAAGGGTTACTTATTATTAGATCGACCAATTTTGGAAAAAATCAAGAAATTGGGTAAAGTTGAATTCTGTTTGTTGTCAGGAGCTTTTGTTGGGGTAACCGGAGCACCAGCAGATATCTTGCTGGTTGGCGAAGTAAAAATGAGCAAACTTGAGGACTTGGCCAAGGAGTTTGAACATGAACTTGGCAAGCCGATAAACTATGCGGTTTTTTCTCTTGATGAGTTCCGTTATCGCCGCGATGTGGCTGATAAATTCCTTTATGATTTGTTTGAGACTAAGAATTTTATTTTGATTGATAATTTAGTCGGTAAAAAAGCGTTATAATTCTGTTTGTCATCCTCGCGGATGCGGGGATCCAGATTGGAATTTTATTTTATTTTTAATCTGGATTCCCGATGGCTCGGGAATGACACAAATGCAAATAATATGATACTTATAATAAATACAGCCCTGCCCGAAGAAATTGAATTGGCCTTGATTAAAGATCAGGATGATTTTAAATTTTGGCGGAAGTCGGCAAAGATGAAGCAGTCGGAATTATTACTCAAGGGAATAGATCAGCTTCTGAGGGATAATAAAATTAAAGTCGATCAAATCAAGGGAATCGGCTGCGTGATCGGTCCCGGTGGCTTCACTTCACTAAGAATTGGCGTGGTGACGGCCAATGCCATGGCTTATGCGCTCAAGTTGCCAGTTGTTGGCATTAAGCTTGATGAATATAAAGATGATGAAGATTTGGTAAAAAAGATAATTCAGAAATTAAAAAAGGTAAAAGCAGGGGAGACGGTTATGCCAGTTTATAGTCGGGAGCCAAATATAACAATGAAAAAGAAATAAAATAAAAAAGCCAGTTGGGAGATGTTGTCCTAACTGGTTTTTGGTTTGTTGCTGGTTTTGCCTGATCTCGTTCAGGAAAGAAAGAGCGTTTTTTCTTCCTGGATGTGAAACGAGCAGGAGGTGTCCTTTTTGATTTCTTTTTTCAGAACTTTGACGAATTTGCTGGCGTCAAAGTCAGGAGCGCTCTTGACGGTGATGAAGATGCTGACTTCTTCCGCCTGATTTTCCTTGGTGTAGATATGAAAGTTCTCATGCATACTGGTCCGGTGATATTTGATGGTGACCAGGCCGGGGAGTTCGATTGCCATGAGAGCAATGGTGACATATCTCATGACTACTCCTTCTATCATGCTGTTGTAAATCTCGATGTCCATTATCTGTCTTTTCTTTTCCTTCTTTTTCATGGCGATCGCCTCCTTTTGGGATATTTGAAACTGTACTGCCAGAATTTTATAGAATTAGAGGTTTATTGTCAATTTTAAATCATATTTCTACACCACTTATCCACCGTTTCAAAATTGTGTTCAAGAAAAGCCCTAAATTTGGGCTTTTTTTATTTATCAAAAATAGTTGACGAGGTGTTGAACAGTGATGAAAAGTGGTGTATAATTATATCAAAGAGGGGAATGGTGGGGATAAGTGGGGAATTTAAAGTAAGTTAAAAACTAAAAATACATGTTTTTAGGGCAATACTCCCACAATATTGATGCAAAAGGAAGGCTGGCAGTACCAGCTAAGTTTCGTAATGATTTGAAAAAGGCAGTTGTGACTCAAGGATTTGATAACTGTTTGGTGCTTTACCCCAAGAAAAGTTGGGAGCAGATAGCACCAAAAGTTGCTGCCATGCCAATCAATAAAGAAAGTAGTCGTGCAGTATCCCGTTTTATTCTCGCTAGCGCTATGGACGTTGAGGTTGATGGTCAGGGCAGAATCGTTTTGCCAGACTACCTCAGAAAGTTTGCTGGACTGGATAAAAAAGTTGTTGTTGCCGGACTTTACGATAGACTAGAAATTTGGGATGAAGATCAATGGAATAAAATGAAATCAGCCACCGAAAAGAATTCCAACTCCATTGCCGAACAATTAAGTGATTTATCGACTAATATAGAATAGAAATCAAAGTCGTACCTTAAAAGCTTTAAAAACCAACCATCTGCTTTCGCAGATTGAACAAAAATTCGTTTCAACTCAGAAATTCCAGAAGAAGGAGAATTATCATGTCAACGCTTACTCCGTTTAGTGGTCGCTCTGCCGATCAAGTCAAACAAGACGTGAAAGAAGAAAAAGCTCGCTTTGAACGCCGCGATCGCATCGAACAGGCTCGCCGTTCGTACAAAGCCAGTCTCTTTCAGTCCCTCGTTTCCCATTAGGCCAAGCATTGGTTTTTAAGCACACTCCCAGGTGGAAGATTTCAAGGCTAGTTCTTGAAATAATCCACCTTATTTTTCCGAAATATTATTAATATAGATGAAGACCATTCACGAACCGGTTTTACTCTCAGAAGTTCTGGAATATTTAAAACCCGAAGCTAATCAAAATTTTGTGGACTGTACTTTTGGCGGCGGTGGACATTCTCTTGCAATGCTCGAAAAAGTTAAGCCAAATGGCAAGGTTATTGGTATCGATCTCGATCCAAAAACGGTTGAAGAATTCAAAAAACCTAAGAATTTAATTTTAGTTCACGATAATTATCGGAACTTAGATCAAATAATTAAAAAAGTTAAAAATGATTTGGGATTATTTAATATCAACGGCGTCTTATTGGACCTTGGCCTTTCATCTGATCAGCTCGGCGCAGAACATCGCGGATTTAGCTTCCAAAATGAAGGATTTCTTGATTTAAGATTTGACGAAACCGAAGACCGGCCAACCGCAGCAGAGATTTTGCGGACTTACAATGAAGGAGATTTATTTAAAATATTTGCACAATATGGGGATGAACCATTAGCACGCCCGATCGCCAAGAAAATCATCGCTGATCGGCTTAATGGCATCAACATAGAAACAGCTGAAATGCTTGTCCAGCTAGTTTCAGAAATCTACCGAACCAAATTCAAATCAGTGTCCCGAAAAAACCCTGCGACCAGGATTTTCCAGGCACTCCGCATTGCGGTTAATGATGAATTTGGCAATTTGAAAAGTGTTTTACCGAAAGCCATTGAATGTTTGGCTCCGGGAGGGCGCCTGGCGGTTATTTCTTTCCATTCCGGTGAAGATCGGATTGTTAAGAATTTTTTCCGCGATTGGAGCAAAAAAGATGAACCACCGTTTAAATTAGTGACAAGAAAGCCGGTGGCGCCTTCCGCAGAGGAGATAAAACGCAATCCGCGCAGTCGCAGTTCCAAATTGCGAGTCGTGGAAAAACTATAAATTAATATTATTTTTTTGAAATAAATATAAGATATGTGTAAATTTTGGAACAAAAAAGGTTGTAATCATCATTTCCCAGAATTGAATCATCGTCAAAAGGCGATTATGTCAGTTAAAGGATTTTTCGTTTCAAAATCAGCATGTTTTTTGATTGGCAGTTTGATTATTGCCACCGGCTTTGCCTATCTAGTTCAAACTAATGGTACCGCTGCCAAGGGTTATCAAATGAAGGATATGCAAAATAAAATTGCCAGTTTACAGGAAGATAATAAGAAAATGAATCTAGAATATGTCCAATTGCAATCAATGTCTAATGTTTTGGCTCAAGCGAATACTCTAAATCTAGTGCCTTCAGATAATATGGAAATAATAAATGTAAATAATTCGGCAGTGGCATTTAACAATTAGTCATCTAGTGGCAATTGGAGCAATCATAAAATTAAAGCAAATGAGCTCACGACTGGCGATTAGCAAAAAAAACAAGAAAGACGATGGTCAAGGCAGGGTTAAGGTATTAGCACTGCTTTTTATTATTGGGTCTGGCCTGATTATTTTGCGTTTGGCTGATTTGCAAATATTTAAGGGTGCTTTTTATACAGCTATGGCGGCTGATCAGCACGATCTTTATCAAAAATTAGTGCCAGAGCGGGGGAGTATTTATGTTAAAGAAAATAATGGCGATGGCCAGTCTATTTATCCTTTGGTCAGCAATAGGTCATTAGCAATGCTCTTTGCTGTGCCGATTATGATCAAGGATCCAACTACTGTGGCTCAGCAACTTTTTGACATCTTCGGCTTGCCAGAAACGGATAATTGGGATGAAGCTCAAAAGGATTTGTTTAAGGATTTATCTCCGACTCTTGATCCGGCCTTGGCAGCTGAGATTAAACAAACCAGAAAAGATCAATGGTTCGCCGACAAGAAAAATGAGGAGATGACCTCACTCTTAACAAAATTAAGCAAACCAAATAGTCAGTACCAGGTTATTAGACATAAATTAACCGACGATCAAGTGGTAAAAATTAAAGCTTTGAACATTGACGGCTTGAGATTTCAAGACGAGTCTTGGCGTTTTTATTCAGAGAACGATCTTGGCGGACAACTCTTTGGTTTTTGGGGGATGAAGAATGACGCTCGTCAAGGTATGTATGGACTCGAAGGTTATTATAATAATCTTTTGACGGGAAAATATGGTGAAATCCATTCTGAAAAAGATACTTGGGGAAATATTATCGCCATCGGTCAAAATTCAATTAAAGAAAAAGAAGACGGATCGAGCCTAGTGACAACAATTGACCGAGCTATTCAGTATAAGGCTTGTGATGATATTAATAAGGCAGTTGATCATTTCAAGGCAGAAAAAGGTTCAATTATTGTAATGGATCCAAAAACAGGAGCGATATTGGCTATGTGCGGATCACCGGATTATAATCCCGATCTTTATAGCCAAGTAACCGATGGTTCGGTTTATAATATTCCGGCGGTCAATGAAGCTTATGAGCCTGGCTCAATTTTTAAGAGCATAACTATGTCGGCAGCGGTTGATATGGGCAAGGTTACGCCAGACACGACTTATGTGGACACTGGTGGTGTCAAGATTGGGCCGTATACTATTAAGAATTATAAGAATAAAATATACGGCAAGCAGACTATGACCGAAGTTTTGGATTTTTCCATCAATACGGGAGCTATGTTTGCCATGGAAGCCACTACGCCAAAAGTTTTTTTGAAATATGTTGAAGATTTCGGTTTTGGCAAATTGACTGGCATTCCTTTGTCGGGAGAAGTAGCTGGAAATTTAACCAACCTTTATAAAAAGGGTGATGTTTATCCGGCTACGGCTTCTTTTGGCCAAGGTATTATGGTCACACCACTCCAAATGGCCATGGCTTATGGTGCTATTTCCAATGGCGGAGTTTTAATGAAACCGTTACTAGTTTCTCAAATTATCAAGAGCGATGGCACTGTGCAAAATTTTCAACCGCAAGAAGTGCGCCAAGTCATTTCCGCCAAAACAGCTTCCACGATTATGGGAATGCTCGTCAGCGTTGTAGAAAATGGTCATGGTAAAAATGCTGCTGTTCCTGGCTATATTGTTGGCGGTAAGACTGGTACAGCTCAAAAAGCTGGCCCTGGTGGTCGTTATACTAATGATGTCGATGTATCTTTTGTCGGTTTTGCTCCATTTAATAATCCTCGAGTGGTTATTGCTGTGGCCGTAAGAAGACCGGAAGGCGCTCCAGATGCTGTAACTGTGGCGGCTCCAGTTTTTGGCGATGTTGCTAAATTTATCATGCAATACTATAATATCCCACATGACAGCGATGCTCAGGTTGGTCTTAAACCGCCGCACACTTTTTTGAGCAATAATTAATAATCAGTCATCATGAAAGATTTTTTTAAAAAAATAGTCAAATGGAAATTGCGGATTTTGGCGCACGCGATTTTAAAAAAATATAAGCCCGATGTTATTGGTGTAACCGGTAGTTTTGGCAAAACCTCGACCAAAGACGCGATCTATACCGTCTTGTCTCAAAAATTTGAGGTTCGTCGCAATGTTAAGAACTTTAATAATGAAATTGGACTACCACTCACAATTATTGGGTCAAGCTCAGGAGAGAGTTCGATTATCGGTTGGGCTGTTGTTATTCTCAGAGGTTTATTATTGCTCGCCTGGAAAGAAAAAAGTTATCCCAAAATTTTAGTTTTGGAAATGGGCGTGGATCGTCCTGGTGATATGAAATATTTAACCGACCTTGCCCCGTGTAAAATCGGTGTGGTGGCAAATATTGGTTCGGTTCATTTGGAATATTTTAAGAGTATAGATAAAATTGCTAAGGAAAAATCAGTGATGGTTTCTCATTTACCGCAGAATGGTTGGGCTATTTTGAATAACGACAACGAGCACGTAGCGGAGATGATCAAAGAAACTCCAGCTAGGGTAATTACTTATGGTATTAATAATCCAGCTGATCTAACCGCTTCGGAAATTAAAATTTCTCAAAAAGATTCCTCGCTTGGTGACGGCGGAATTGCTGGTTTGAGTTTTAAGTTGACTTATAAGGGCAGTACGGTGCCAGTTTTACTTCCTAGAATTCTAGGCGAACATTTGATTTATGCAGCACTTGCCGGGGCAGCTTTGGGTGTCGTTTATGGCATGAATTTGTTAGAAATTTCTGAGGCTCTCAGGATGTTTGTGGCACCAAAGGGAAGAATGAATCTGATCTCTGGAATTAAAAATACTACCATTATCGACGATACTTATAATGCTAGTACGGAATCAATGACCGCTGCTCTTAAGGCTTTTGGTAAAATAGAAGCCACTGGCAAAAAATACGCCGTTCTTGGCGATATGTTGGAGCTTGGCAATTATACGGTTGAGGCTCATCGAACGATAGGGGAGATTGTGGTTCAAAATGGAATAGATATTTTGGTAACGGTCGGCGAGCGAGCGAGAACAATCGCGGCCGAAGTTGAGCGTCAAGGAATGGATAGTGATCATGTTTTTACTTTTTCTGATTCACCACGAGCCGGGCTATTCCTTCAAGATCGTTTGGAGGAAGGGGATTATGTGCTCGTCAAAGGCTCTCAGGGTATGAGAATGGAGAAGATTGTCAAAGAAATTATGGCCGAACCGCTCAAGGCTAAGGATTTATTGGTTAGACAGGATAGGGTTTGGTTGAATAAATAACTAATTTTAGTGAAATAGAAAAACATCGATCAAGGTCGATGTTTTTTATATTTTTGAGATTATTTTGTTTAAATTTAAACAAAATAATCTCAAAGTCTTGACAAAATTTGTTATATGTTCTATAGTCATTCGCGGAAGGTCTTCCGGGTTGCCCGGAAGTATATTGACAACATAAAACGAAGATGAAAGGAAGTAAGAATTATGGAGACGCTGATCGGTTGGACCCTGAGTCACTGGTGGCTTTTTGCCATCATCGGTTGTTTTCTATTCGTCGCCTGTTACCGCTGGACTTTCCGTTTGTTCGGGATAGTGATTATCCCCCAGAGCTCCATCGGTATCGTCAACAAAAAGTTCGTGCTGTTCGGAGCAAACCGGAATCTTTCCGATGGGCAGATTATTGCCCTGAAGGGTGAAGCCGGTATCCAGGCCGATACGTTGGCGCCAGGACTGCATTGGGGTTATTGGCCCTGGCAGTATGAGATCGTGATTGAGGATTTCATCACAATCAAGAAAGGTTGGATTGGTGTGGTTGAGTCACGTGATGGCAGGCCTATCTCGGCCGGCCGGATTTTGGCCAAGCACGTCGAATGTGATCTTTTCCAAAATGCGCGCGAATTTCTCAGTAATGGCGGTGAGCGCGGTCCCCAAATTGCGATCATTCCTCCTGGAACGTACAGGATAAACACCTCGTTGTTTACGATTAATACGACCGACGTCGTTGAGATCGAGGATGGCAAGGTTGGGATTGTGACGACCAAAGAAGGTAAGCCGCTTCCGTCTGGTGAAATTGCCGGACCGGAAATTCCCAATCACAGTATGTTTCAGAACGGCCAGGCTTTCCTCGACAATGGGGGTTTTAAAGGTCTTCAGGAACAGGTGATTCTGGCTGGTTGTTACTTTTTCAATCCATGGCTAGTTTCAGTCGAAATGGTGGAAATGACGACTGTGCCCATTGCTCACGTTGGTGTCGTTATTTCCTATGTCGGCGAAGCTGGCAAGGATGTCACTGGCGACGGATTCAAGCATGGTAATCTGGTCAGTCACGGAGAAAGAGGTGTCTGGGTTGATCCTCTCGATCCTGGCATGTACCCTATTAACACCAGAACCCATCGCGTGGAAAACGTTCCGACCGCCAATATCGTCCTGAACTGGGCGACTGGCAAAAGCGAAGCGCACAACCTTGATAAGAATCTTTGTACGATCAAGGTGCGCTCCTCCGACGGCTTCACGTTCAACTTGGACGTTGCCCAGATCATCAACATCTGTCGCAACTACGCGCCAAGGGTTATCGCGATGTTCGGATCAGTGAGTAACCTGGTTACTCAGGTGCTGGAGCCGACAATCGGTAACTACTTCCGAAACGCCGCTCAGGGCTCAGATGTGATCGAGTTTCTGGCTGAGCGTCAAGCTCGCCAGGAAGACGCCAAGAAGCAAATCGGCCGGGCTCTGGAAGAGTATAATGTCGGAGCCATCGATACGCTGATTGGCGATATCGTCCCGCCGGAAGATCTGATGAAAACGCTCACGGATCGGAAAATCGCCGAACAGCAAAAGGTGACTTTCCAGACTCAGCAGATGGCTGAAGACACTCGCAAGGAATTGGAGCAGTCCAAGGCCATGGCTGCCACCCAGGCCAACGTTGTGGCTTCCGAGCGCAAAGTGACGATTGCCAACTTTGAGGCTCAGGCGGCTATCGAAAATGCCAAGGGTCAGGCCGAGTCCAAGAAGGTCAACGCCGAAGCCGACGCAATGGTCACGACGACTGTTGGTAACGCCGAAGCTGGCAAGATCAAGGCGATCGGTAGTGCCGAGGCCGAAGTGACCCAGCTTAAGATTAATTCGATGGAGTCTGGTAACTACGCCGCGGTGCAAATCGCCAACGCTTTGGCTAGCAACAAGATCAAACTGGTGCCCGATATCATGATCAGTGGTTCTGGCAGTGGCAGCAACAATATTGCTGACATCCTGCTGGCCCAAATGATCGTAAAGAATCAGGATTCGGCCAAAGGTGTCGCTCCTCAGTCGGTCGCCAAGAAGGCTGCGCCGGTTGAAGCCAAAGTCGACTGATCATCTTCAAATGCATTGTAGTAATTTCGATTTTTAAAATCGCTGACCGTCAGGGCAAAATGCTCTGACGGTCTTTCTTTTTGACTAATTAAAAAATATTCTATATAATATCAGTATATGAAAAAACATCAGCAAATTAACCAAACAGTAGTCGTCTTGTTGCCGGTCTAGGGACTTGGCGCTTTTTGGTTGTTTGCTCAAATAAAGCCCGGTCCCAGTGGACCGGTTTTTGTTTTTTTATAAATCGTTCTTTATTTGCAGGTCAGTAAGGCGACGTATCTCACAAGGTTTGATTCCCACCGAATCAAAACCGTAATAGTTGGCTCACCATGGCTGATTATTGAGATATTGGTCACCACGCTGATTGAAGATAAAATCTTCCGTCGCCTTACTAAGATTTTTTGCAGTTCCTTAAAAACCATGAAAGGATGGTATGAGATCATGTCAGAAAAAACCAAAGAAGTTGTAGTGCCAGAAGAAAAAGATTGTCACTGGCGGTGCTGTGGTTGTGGTTTTGATGATTTGGGGTATCAAATAGAGAGTCGTTCTCCCAAGAAATTGGAAAAAAGTTGTCCGCATTGTCATAGTAAAATGCTAGGCAAATCGCTCGATAATTGATTTGAAACACTTACTGTCCTTTGCTCTGATCCAGCCGGCTTTTTCATAGCCGGCTTTTTACTTGAAAAAAAACTCAAAAAGAGGTAAAGTAATGGTAAGAAATAGCCAAATATATGTTACAAATTTATAACACCTTAACTAAAAAGAAAGAGCAATTTAAGCCAATTCACGAGCATGAAGTAAGTTTTTACCAGTGCGGAGCGACGGTTTATTGGACTCAGCATATCGGTAATTTGAGAGCCATGGTTTTGGCCGATCTGATTCGCCGTTCTTTGTCGTATCTTGGTTATCATGTCAAAATGGCTCGCAACTACACTGATGTCGGTCATATGACTAGCGATGATGATCAAGGCGAGGATAAGATGGAAAAAGCGGCCAAGCGCGAAAATCGCACTCCAAAAGAAATTGCCGATCACTATATTCGAGTTTTTGAAAGTGATTGTCACGATCTAAATATCTTAGAACCAGACTTCAAGCCACGAGCTACTGACTATATCAAAGTTATGGCTGAGATGGTGCAAGAGCTGATCGACAAGGGTTACGCTTATGCTACGGACTTGGCGATTTATTTTGATGTTTCTAAAGCAACTGATTATACCAAGCTTTCCGGACAAGATTTGAGCAAGAATATTTCTGATGCTGGCAAGGGTGAGGTTGGCGATCCACAAAAGAAAAGTTCTATCGATTTTGCACTTTGGTTTTTTAAAGCTGGAACTCATGAAAATGCGATCCAAACTTGGAATCATCATTTCAAGAATATCGACCAAAAAGTCGAAGCTGGTTTTCCTGGTTGGCACATTGAATGTTCGGCCATGTCCAGGAAGTTGCTGGGTAAGACTATCGATTTGCATATGGGTGGTATTGAGCATGTGCCCGTTCATCACACCAATGAAATTGCCCAGAGCGAAGCGGCTAATGGTGTTAAATTTGTTAACTATTGGTTGCATAATGAATGGTTGACGGTTAATGGTGGCAAGATGTCCAAATCTCAGGGCACAGCTTTTTCTCTTACGGAAATTAAAGAAAAGGGTTACGATCCTTTGGTTTTACGTTATTTCTTTTTGCAATCTCATTATCGCTCAAAGCAGAATTTCACTTGGGAGGCTCTGGATGGTGCTCGCTCAGCTTTGAATAATTTACGAGATTCTATTAGAACGATGGTAGTCGGCTTAGGCAAACAAAAAGCCTCAGAAGTTGAGGGTATGGTAATTTCAGATTATGATGAAAAATTTGAAGAGGCGATAGGCAATGATTTTAATTTTCCTGAGGCTATAGCCCTAATGTTTGATATGTTAAAAATGAATGATGAGTCTTTTACTGAGGAGGATGTGGTGGCAACGATTCTAGATTTTGATTCTGTTCTTGGGTTAAATTTGAAAGACATTGCTATAATTGAAATTCCAGAGGAGGTCAAAGTTTTGGCCGAAAAAAGATTAGAGGCTAGACAAAATAAAAAATGGGATCAATCAGATTGTCTTCGTGAAGCTATCAGTGATTCCGGCTTTGAAATTGAGGATACTCCAGGGGGGTATATCTTGAAAAAGAAATAATGAAGAAAAACTTTTGGCAAAAATTAAAAAAGCCGATCCTAGCGCTCGCTCCAATGGCGGGCGTTACTGATTCTGCTTTCCGTCGAGTGTGTCGCGAAAGCGGGGCGGATGTGGTTTATACTGAGATGGTTTCGGCTGATGGGCTTTATCATGACTCCAAAAAAACTTTGGAGTTGCTTGATTTTGACAAAGCTGAACAGCCGGTTGTCGTTCAGTTGTTTGGCAAAACGCCAGAAAAGTTTACCAAGGCGGCGAAGATTTGCGAAGAAGCTGGCTTTGCTGGCATTGATATTAATTTTGGTTGTCCGGCAAAGAAAGTTGCCGGTCATGGCGGGGGAGTAACCTTGATGCGTGACTTGACTAAGTGCCAAGAGATTATTGGAGCCGTGCTTGCTGGAACAAAATTACCGGTCTCAGTGAAGCTCCGAACTTCTATTAAAAAAGGTGATAAGATTGTGACCGCGATTGATTTTATTAGATTTATGAAAGACTTGCCGATCTCCGCAGTAATGGTACACGGCCGGCCATATGAAGATCCATTTAATGCTGAGATTGATTATGCCATGATTGCCAAGGTGAAAAAAGAATTTAAGGCCGGCCCAGTTCTTGGCAATGGCGGAATCAAAACGCCAGAGGACGGCAAAAAGATGATGAAAGAAGCCGGAGTTGATGGCTTAGGTTTAGCTCGCGGACTTTATGGTAAGCCGTGGTTGTTTGGTCAAATGAAAAAATATTTAAAGACAGGAAAATACGAGTCGATCAGTGACAAGGAATTAAAGAAATTAATTTTAAATCACGCCAAATGGGCGCTAAAATCCAAAGGCGATTATGGCCTAGTTGAGCTCCGCAAACATCTGTGTTGGTATGTTGCCGGCAGGGCCGGAGCCACTCAGCTCCGAGCGAAGTTGGTGAGGGTTGAGACTTTGGGTGATATTAAATTGGCTTTGAAAGAATTGTTCTAAAAAATATAAAAACCGCAAGTCACGCTTGCGGTTTTGTTTTTGAAAATTTAGTACCAAACTTTTTTAATGCCCAGAAGATAGGCGATCACGTTAATCGTTGGGTGAAGAACAAGGGTGATTAGGAAGAAGGCAAATGTCACCCAGCCAGATGGCTCAACGATAAAATAGGTGAAGGCCCAGAATCCAAAGACGAAATCAATCTGATCAAGTACTGGCCAGGATTTTCCAGAAGCGATACCAATGCGGCGCTTGAAAAAGCTTTTGAGGCCATCGCCGAAGATGGCGCCAAAGCCAGCCAAGAAACCGAAAAGCAAATACGACTCTTGGTAGTTGAACAATGAGATGTTGTAAAAACTCTGAAATCCATACAGCCAGGCCTGGATGCCGGCGATAATCATGGCAAAAATAATTCCTGACACTAAACCGCGCCAGGTTTTATTGGTTCCCAGGATGAACTCGTTGTTCAGTTTTTTGCCTCCGTCAATCGGCTTGTTGAGAAACTCCAGCCATTTAAGTTTGGCAAAGATGACCGGTGCCATGTTGGCAAAATAAGCCGGCAAAATCAGATAAAACGCTTCGAGAATGATTTTAAACATATTATTTCCTTTTAAATTAGAATGAACTGCTACGATTTTATGTAAAAACTCTTAATCGGACTAGGAAAATGCCTAAAAACAGTCTAAATCCAACGACGACTTTTGAAGTAAATAAACATGAGCATGCCAATAGTGAGCATTGAGCCAACTATAACAAAAAAGCCATTGGGATTGTTGACGAGTGGCATGCCGTCAACTGTATTCATGCCAAAAACGCCAGAAAGGAGAGTTAGTGGTAGAATAATAACCGAGAAAACCGTTAGGGTTTTCATGATGTTGTTAAGCTTGAGCGAGACGAGGGTGGAGTTGGTATCCTCAAGAGAGGAGATGAGGTCGTTGTGTCCGCCAAGAAGATCCCAAATGTCCTTAGTGTTTTCGACTAGATGGTTGTAATAATTTTTATTTTGCTTGAGATTGAGAAATGGGGAAGTGGTATGAAGGATTTTTTGTAAAGAGTTTTTGTGCGCTTCGACAATTTTGCGGATGTCAGAAATATTTTTTTTAATAAACATGATATTTTCAATCATCTGTTTTTCACGATCCTTGAAAATATTTGTTTCAATGTTTTTGATATCCAGGCTGACGTGATCAAGAATGGGATAGCAGTATTCCTGAAGGCGAGAAATGATTTCATAAAGTAAATAGCCGATGTCGTCGTCCATGTATTGGCCACGATGAAAGTCATCATTTTCGCAGGAATTAAAAACCTCGACAATCGGTGGTAAATGATTGCCGTGAACAGTTATTAAATTATCCTTGGTGATAAAAAAGTCGATTTCTTCAGCATAAATACACTTTTCTTTGCGGTTATAAACTGGAAATTGTAAAATTAAGAAGCAATAATTTTGCCTGACGATGAACTTTGGCCGTTGGGCATATTGTTCAGCATAACAATCTTCCAAATCCAAGGTATTAAATTTGAATTTGCGTCGCAAGTAGTCAATTTCTTTTTTGCCGGCATCAATAATATTAATCCAAGCAAACTTGTTGCTTGGTGAGGGAACGGTTTTGATGTTTTCGTTGGCCATAGGTATGTGGATATAAATACATTATACCACAAAATAGTTTTGTGGTATAATATAGTTGTTAATAACTTTATTGTGGAAGGATGGTAAATCAAAAATTAGTTGAAAAGAAAAATGATTTTGGCTCTCCAGAATCATATCGACCCCAGTCGGAAATCGAAAGATCATTGGGAGGTGAAAAATCTCACGAATCTCCAGAAGTAGAAAACAAAGAAAGTGCTCAGGAAGCACTCTCTGATGTTTATTTTTCGGCTGATTCCGCGCGAGCTAAGGCATTGGCTCCGGCCCTGCCGGTGGATAATGATTATCGAAAGATTGAAGATATCCTAGAGGCAGATCTTGGCGATTACTATTTCAAAATGAATGCTGTCGATCAAGCCAAGTTTAAGGTAAAAGGTGAGGAAACGACTAATAAGATTTTGGAGCAGTTGGCCAAGCCGAGGGTTAGTGCCAGAAAGATTTTGGAGCTCATTGTTGGTTGGTTAAAGTTTATTGTTGGTATTAATAAGTTTTTTCTAGAGCAAATTGCCAAGATTAAAACAGATAAAGTTTTGGGTTTAATTCAAGACAGGCAAAGAATTGTTAAATAAATGGGTTTCACTATCGATTCCAATACAATTTTAACTCCAGATATTGTTACTTATCTTTTGCTAGCCGGCATCTTGCTTGGTCTGGCCGTCTTTGTTTTTGTTGTCTTATTGATCTTGCGCAAGGTTTTTGCTAATCATAAAGTTTACCCAGGGATTTTTCAGAAGAAAATTTTTATGTTGACTGTGCCTCAGCGAGTGGCAATCAAAGAAGAGGATGGCAAGAAAAATATTAAAGAAATTATTTCTGGCATCGAAAATTTTTATTCTAGTCTTGGTGGTTTGCGCGCTCATCGTGGTTTTAAGACTTGGCTTTTTGGACGTTATGATACTTGGTCGTTTGAGGTTGTGGTTGGAGCTGATCATTTGATCACTTTTTACATGGCAATTCCGGTGTATCTTGAGGACTATATCAAACAACAGATTTTATCCCAGTATCCTCATTGTCAGATTGAAGAAATTGAGGACTATAACATTTTCCGCGATCGTGGTTACGTGTCCGGCGGTTATATTAAATTGCTTAAAGACAAGATGTTTCCGATTTTGACCTACAAAAGCATGGAGAGTGATCCAATGATTAATGTGCTTAGTGCTTTGTCGAAGTTGCCAGAAGGCGTTACAGTCTCGATTCAGTTTCTGATGCGCTCGGCTCGCAAGGAGTGGCGCAAAAACGGCGTAAAAATCGCTTCCAAGATGCAACAGGGTAATAGTTATAAAAAGGCTATGGCTAGTCAGGGAAGTCCTCTTGGTAGTCTTAATTCTTGGATGCCCGGTAGTAGTAAACCAGTTGAAGATAAAAGTAAGGATTATCGTTTGTCGCCGCTTGAAGAACAAATGGTTAAATCAATTGAAGAAAAGGCTTCTAAGGCTGGCATGGATGTTAATATTCGCTTGGTGGCTTTTGCTGAGACGGAACATCAAGCCAAAGATACGGTAAAATATGTAGCTAATGCTTTTTCTCAGTATTCCAATTATCAGTATGCCAATGGTTTCAAAGCGGTAATTAAGAATAATGAAAACAAGACGATCAATAATTTTATTTATCGCTTGTTTGATGAAAATAATAATTGCGTTTTAAATTCCGAAGAGATGGCTTCCTTGTGGCATTTGCCATTTCCAAATACTGAAGTGCCAAATATCCGCTGGCTTATGGCTAGACGTTTGGCGCCACCACTTAACTTGCCGGCCGAGGGAGTTGTTCTCGGAGAAAATACTTATCGTGGCAATACGGTTCAGGTTCGCATCAAAGAAGCTGATCGTCGCCGTCATATGTATATCATCGGTATGACTGGTACTGGTAAATCCACGACCATGTCGACTATGGCCATTCAGGATATTATTGCCGGTAAAGGTGTTTGTGTTATTGATCCTCATGGTAATCTCATAGAAGATATTTTGCCTTATATTCCAAAGGAACGCGCTGACGATGTGATTATTTTTGATCCGTCAGATTTTGGCCGTCCGATCGGACTTAATATGCTCGATGCCAATGGTCTTTATGAAATGGATCAGGCAGCGCAGGAGATGATTAATATTTTCTATAAACTGTTGCCCGATCCTTCCATGGCTGGTCCTATGTTTGAACATTACATGAGAAATGCGCTTTTGGCTCTCATGGCTGATCCGGAAAATCCTTGCACGCTTGTTGAACTGGCTCGTATTTTTACCGACGATGCTTTCCGTAAAGAAAAATTGACTCATGTTAAAGATATTTTAGTTAAAGATTTTTGGGAACGTGAATACACAGCCTCGCAAAAGGGCAGTAATGGCGCGGACATGTTGTCTTATGTTATTTCTAAGACTGGCCGTTTCGTTGAAAACGAATTGATGCGCAATATTATCGGTCAGGGCAGATCTGGTGTTAATTTCCGCGAGGTAATGGACAGCGGCAAGATTTTGTTGATGAATTTGTCCAAGGGTAAGATTGGCGATGCAAATTGTAGCTTGCTTGGTCTCATTGCCGTTTCCAAGCTTCAGATGGCGGCTTTGGCTCGTGCCGATATGCCAGAAGATCAACGACGTGATTTCTATTTATATATTGATGAATTCCAGAATTTCATTACCGATAGCATTTCCATTATTTTAGCTGAGGCTAGAAAATACAAATTGAACCTAGTCATGGCTCATCAGTATATTGCTCAGCTGGTTAATGGCACGGATACCAAAGTTAAGGATGCGGTTTTTGGCAACGTTGGCAGTATTGTTTGTTATCGGATTGGTGTGGATGATAGCGAGGTAATGGCCAAGCAGTTGGCGCCGGCAGTGGGTGAGTATGATTTGATGAATGTAGAAAAGTACAATGCTTATGTTCGTCTGCTTATCGACAATACGGCAACGGATACATTTAATATGAAAGCTTATCATCCTTCGGTGATTGCCAAGGCCAATAAAGAAATCACTCAGCCTCTCAAGGAATTGTCTAGGCTCAAATATGGTAGAGATAATCAAGTGGTGGTGCGAGAGATCTTGGAGCGTTCCAAGATTGGACAGCTGGGTAAGCCGGCGATGGCGGAAGTACCTAGATTTTAAACTATGAAAAATGTCCTGATGAAAGTCGGGATTTTTTTATTGACACATTTGCCTATTTATTGTAGGGTAAATTCAGATCCTTTGCGGATGCTAGATCATGAAAATTGGCGACAAGGAGGATATTCTATCATGTCAAAGAAGAGCAAAGTCCTCAAAAAGGACAAAGTTCCGAGATTAAGGAACATGGTTCTCAAAGGCATACCGATCATGTACCGGATCTTGGTCGGTCCAGACTTTCTTGATATGGCGATGGCGAGCCTGAAGGGAAAAAGGGTTGAGTTCACTCTGAAAACCCTTCCCCCAATGGCTAAGCGCAGCTTCGTAGTCAAGGGAACAATCAAAAAAACTGCGCAGGACAGAAGTATTATCGTGATTAAAGGTTTCATAAACCTGGATGGAACTTGGCCGGAATATCACGGACGATACAATGTCAACAAGCGAAGCGGTATTATTATTGTCGGCTAGCCCCGTCTAAGCCGCAATTTTCAAACAATTTCATCATCCTTCGGCAACGATGGATGATTTTTTTATTCATTTTGACGCTCGTTCGTTTTTCTGGTAAAATGGCAGTGTTAATCCGTCAGCCGGCGGAAAATAATTATCACTTAAAATGTCCACGTTATATCGCAAATATCGACCGCAGTCTTTCTCTGAAGTTATTGGCCAAAACCATGTCAAAATCACCATTCAGCATGAATTGGAACTAGGGACAATTGGCCATGCTTATCTTTTTTGCGGACCGCGAGGACTAGGCAAAACCACGACTGCCAGGCTTTTTGCCAAATCAGTCAACTGCGAAAACCGCAAAGCGGGGGAGAGCGAGCCTTGCAACAAATGCTCATCTTGCCTCGATATCATGAATAATCGCAGTGTGGATGTGATTGAGATAGACGCGGCGTCAAATACTGGTGTGGACAATGTTCGCGAAAATATTATCGAGAATGCACGCTTTACACCGACCAGTAGCAAGTACAAGGTTTTCATTATCGATGAAGTCCACATGCTTTCTAATTCGGCGTTTAATGCTTTGCTCAAGACACTCGAAGAACCGCCAGCTCATGCGATTTTTATTTTGTGTACCACGGAAACTCACAAAATTCCTCAGACAATCATTTCTCGTTGCCAGCGTTTTGATCTGAAAAAAGTTTCCAGTGCCGAGATGATGGGACGACTTAATATGATCGTCAAAGCTGAAGAAAAGAAATTGCCGGACTCGGTGATCAAGAATATTATTGCTCACTCGGAAGGGTGTCTGCGCGATGCTGAGAGTCTTCTTGGCAAGATTTTGTCGCTTGGCAATGATATCTCCGAAGCTCAGGCTGAGATTGTTTTGCCTCGCAGTGATTTCCGATCGGTGGCCGGATTTCTGAATTATTTGGCCGACAGTAATGCCACGGCCGCAGTTGAAGTTATTAATAAACTGATTGAAGATGGCGTTGATCTTCAGATTTTTGCCGGCAGCGCTTTGGAATTTTTGCGCAAAGTGATGCTGATAAAAATCAATGGCAACTTGGCAGAGTTTGGGATTGAGTTAGACGAGGAAGCGGAAAAATCAGCCAAAGATTTGGCCGTCAGATTTGATTATCCCAAATTAATTTCTTTAATTGAACTATTACTCGAAAAATCTCAGGAAATAAAGAATGCGCCAATCCAACAATTGCCACTGGAGATGCTGGCCGTTGAGATTTGCCAAAACATTTCTTGCCGACGTGATGATGGTTTTGAAACACTGAGTGGGGGAGCGGGAATGAAAGAAAGGGTCAAAGAAAAATTAGTAGACTCTGGAGTGGTCAAAAAATTTGAAGTGGCGAAACCGGTTGAAGTTGTAAATCCGCCAGCCGGCGGAGAGACGCCAGTTGTTGAGGCAGAAATTGTTACGAAAGAACCAACTCCAGCTGAGATGACCGAACAAGCTCAAATTGAGGCTTCAGTCGATGAAG
>CAIVNC010000015.1 GCA_903907165.1 Candidatus Buchananbacteria bacterium | reverse complement strand
TCACCGAGCAAATGTTTCTTGTCGTTTTCTTTGGCTTCGATTAATTTATCGATACCGTAAAGAGCAATGCGTCTATAATCGCCGATAATTCTTCCGCGAGCATAATTATCTGGAAGTCCCGTGATAACATGAGCGGAGCGATAAGCGCGGATTTCTTCAGAGTAGGCATCAAAAACTCCGTCGTTGTGAGTCTTGCGATATTCGTTACAAATTTTGCTGATTTCTGGATTGAGTTTGCGACCGTTTTCTTCGCAAGCTTTTTCAACCACGCGAACACCGCCAAATGGTTTGACAGCGCGTTTGAGTGGGGCGTCTGTTTGCAAGCCGACAATAGTTTCCAATTCTTTTTGAATATAACCAGGTCTATGGCTAGTGATATTAGAAATAGTTTCGGTATCGATATCGAGAACTCCGCCGTTAGCAATTTCTTGTTTGATTAATTCTTTGCAGGCCGTCCAAACTTTTTCAGTTTTTTCTGTCGGACCGACCAAGAAAGAATCATCGCCGTCGTAGGAAGTGATGTTTTGATAAATGAAGTCGCGGACGTCGATGGAATTCTGCCATGCTCCGGATTTGAGTTCTGATGCCATATTTTTGACTTTATTATTAACAATTTTAGAGAAATTAAAAACCACGCACTTTTGGCTTGGAGTTTTTAACTCATTTTTTTGATTTTTGTCCTTTAATTATAGACCATTTTGAGGAAAAAGTCAAATAAAAAACCCGCTAGGAGTATAGCGGGTTTTTCTGTTTGTTATTCAATAAAAATCTCATCTTCCTTGGCCATTTTTCTGATCGGAGGATTTATAAACAATGACAAGAACGAACCACAGAAAACAATAATTGCTGACCAAGTGAAAACCGTGCGGTAAGACAAAATTTGTGCTTGAAGGGTGATGAGGCCAACGACTTCTCGGAAAATGGACGGAGTTAGTGTATTGATAGTTGTTGAATGAGATAGGTCTATAGCATGAGTTTTCATGGCACTGGTTAAAATTGTGCCAAAAAGCGCAATGCCAAAAGCACCGGCGATGTTTCTCGTTAAAGCTAGAACGGATGAGGCACTACCAATTTCTTCCTTGGGTACGGAATTGGAAATAACGGCGGTGCGTTGAGCCATACCAAAACCCATGCCGAAAGCCATGATTGATAATGGAATAATAATATCAAGTACTCCAGATTTTGCTTCCACAAAAGAGAAAAGATAAATCCCAATAGAAGCGAAAATCGAGCTGACAAAAATAATGTATTTCGGTTTGAATTTGCCAGTGAGACTGCCACCAAGTGGGGCGGCGATCATCATGGCTGCAGCCATTGGAATAAAAAGTTGACCGGTTTTGGTGGCGTTGAAGCCGAGAAAAGTTTGAGCAAAAATTGGAATGAGATAAACACAACCCATCATGCCCATGAAAATCACAAAGTTATTAACTAGACCAGTAACGAAATTTTTATTTTTGAAAAATTTAAGATCAACGATAGGAGCCTTGTGTCTTTTTTCTATCAAAATAAAAACACCAGTAGCAACGGCAGTTACAACATAGGCGATCCAGCTTTTTAGTGACATCCAACCCCAATCGATACCTTTATCCAAGACTAAGACTAAAGAAGCGAGGGAGATGCCTAAGACAAGAGCTCCCACCCAGTCGAAGGCCGGTCTTTCTTTTTCTTCAGATTTGGATTCGTGAATAAAAATCAGAGCCATGATGAGTCCAATAATACCAACTGGAAGGTTGATCATAAAAACTGATTGCCAGCTAAAGTTATCGATCAGTGGTCCGCCAATCAGTGGGCCAAAAACAGCAGCCGCAGCAAAAGATGAAGACCAGATGCCAAGAGCTTGAGCTCTTTCTTTACCTTCTTTGAAAGTAATGGCGATAATGGCCATAGCCGTTGGATAGTCGGCGGAACCAGCAATAGCTTGAATGATTCTAAAAACTACCATCGATTGTAAATTCCAAGCCAGGGCGCAAAGGACTGAGCCGACGATAAAAATAGAAAATCCTAAGATGTAGATTTTTTTACGACCCAAAATATCGCCTAATTTACCCCAAATAGGAACGAAAACAGCGTTAGCAATAATGTAGGCAGTGGTGATCCAGGCGGCAGAAGTGATAGTGATACCAAAATCGTTCATGATCTTTGGCAGGGCGAGACCGACGATAGTTTGATCTAGACGGCCAAGAAAAGTACCGATGATAACTGTAAAAAGAATCCACCACTTGAGATTGCCTTTTGATTCTATGGTGTCTGACATGAAGTTAAATTAATTTTCGTAAACCCAAATTTTGGCAGACATGCCATTGCTTAATTCTGGATAGGCGTCGATATTAAAACGAACCTTGATATCAAATTCTTTGGTTTCGCGCTTGTCGGAAATGTTAAAGGCAATGCCAGTGTCATGGGAAGTCGGACTGATTTCATCGACAATGCCGTAATATTTTTTACCGCCAAAAGCATCTACTTTAAATAAAACTTTTTGACCGATTTTAATTTTACTTAAACCCTTGGTTTCTTGAATCTGTCCAACAACTCTTAGTTCATTGCGGTCGATCATAGAAATAATAACTTCTCCAGGATTAAATATTTTGCCGATGTCATTATGAACAGCAATAATTTCTCCACCAGAAGTGGTTTTGATTAATTGATCGCCAACTTTAGCGACGATAGTATTTTCTGAAACAATATCTCCAGGATTAACCATGGTTTCTTGCAAGACGCCAGGAACTTTAACAGAAAGGTCAATCTGATCAGCACTGATTTGAGATTTCTCAATGTAGATAGTTTTAGGAATGAATTTTAAATAAATAAACGCACCGATAGCCACTAGAACGACAAGACTGATTAAGGCTCTGATAATTGTTTTTTTATTTTTCTGCCAGAACATGGCAGGGGATTTTTTTTGAGTATTTTCCATATTATTTGCTGGAGAAATTAATAATCTTATCGCCTTCGTTTAGGCCACCGACGATTTCCCATAAGCCATTTGAACCTTTGAGGCCGATGGTTACTTCGGTTTTAACTGAATTACCATTTAGGTCTTTCATAACGTAATATTTATTGTCTTCTTTTATAATGGAAGCTTCTGGCAAAGACAAAACATTATCTTTTTGGCCGGCAGAGATTTTGACAGTAGCGTTCATGCCAGATTTGATCAAGTCGTTATTGTTATCAAATTGTAAATCAATCTTGTAGCTAGCTACTCCACCGCTGATTGTTTCGGCTGGATCTTTAGAAATAATTTTGGCGCTAAAAATTTGATTGTCGCCGTAAGCGTCTAAAGTTACATTGGCAGAGTCGCCGATGTTGATATTTGGCAAATCGTTTTCAGAAACTCTAGCTTCTATCTGAAATTTAGCATTACTCATGACACTAGCTAAAGGAACGTTTGGTAAAGCGATTTCGCCAACTTTAGCGTCTTGTTTGGAAATAATACCGTCAATGGGGGATTTAATAACGTTTTTTGAAGATTGAATTACAAGACTAGAGAGCGCAGCTTGAGCTTGCATAATTCTGGCTTGTTGGCCTTTGACGCTAGCAGCTGCGGCGTTAACCTGAGCGACTTGGCCGTCCAATTGGTCTTGAGTGTAGCCAGCAACTGTAAGATCGTAGCCTTGCTGAGCAGTTTGTAGAGCTGTCTTTTGACCAGCGATGGCTTGGTCTTGAGCATTAACTTCAGCAGCTGCTGCATTGATCAAAGTTTTAGAAGTATTCACGGCCAATTTATAATTAGCTAAAGCAGTTGGATCGACACTAACAGAACTATTTAAAGCTAATAAAAGATCGTCCAAATAGTCTCTTAAAGTATTTAATTTTGTTTTGTCAGGATTAATCATGGCCTCGATATTTTCTGGGCTGGGATTATTTTTGGCATTGGTTAAATCTGATTTCCAGCTATTCAAAATTGCTTCTATCTGATTTCTTTCGTTTTCTGTGGCGCTGGTAGATTGAGAATTGGAGGACAGGAAAATTAGTTTGGCGTTGCCAGATGATGGGTTGGTAAAAAGATAATCAGTGTTTTGATGAATTGCTTGATCAGCCTTAGCATAAGCGTCGTTTAAAGCTACGAGAGTATTATCATATTGGCTTTTTAGATTGCTCTTAGCTTGATCTAGCTGAGCTTGCTTAATGGCAATCTCTTCTGGTCTGGCACCATTTTTCATGTCTTGCAATTTGCTGTTTTGGCCATCAAGAGCGGCTTGAAGCTGATCCATACCAGCTTGAGCGCTAAGTAAATTGGCTTGAGCTTGTTGGATTTGAGTTCCAAGGTCAGAATTGTCTAAAGCAAAGATAGTTTGGCCAGCTTTGACTTGGTCGCCAACTTTAACGCTGGCGGAGACTATTTTGCCAGAACGTTCTGGATCAAGATCAACATCTTCAGCGGCCTTAACTTGGCCGTAAGCTTTAATCTCTTTAGTAACCGTAGCGCGGCTAACAGTTGTTTCTTGGTAGTTGTTTCCCGGGACGTTAGTCAGGGAAATTATTGCCCAGGCAGAGCCGCCGATTAGGATGGCAACGAAGATGGCAATAATGATGACTTTTAGACTTGGCTTTTTCATAGGTTTAATTGTTAGCTTGATGATAGCTGTAAATTTTTTCTAATATTTTAGTTAGCTGATTGATTTCTTCTTGGGTTAGGTGATCAAAAACCATTTTCATTTTCTCGCAGATTTTTTGGCCATTAATTTCAACATTTTTTCTGCCGGCGGCGGTAATGCTTAGCCTGGTTATGCGTCGGTCATTTTTATCACTGACTCTTTTGACGTATTTATTTTTGATGAGGATGTTTATCAGTGAGGTGGCGGTGGGAGCGGTGACTCCGAGATAGTCGGCCAGTTCTTTCATGGTCGGATTTTTCTTTTCGGTGATAAAACGGAGGCTTTCCAGATGAATCATGGATAGGGGAGAGTTTTTGCTTTCTTCGACCGCCTTTTCCTTGATAAGGCGACGAGTATTAAACATTAGCGAGATCAAATGGTCGATTTTATTAGGCATAAGTAATAAATTAGACTTTGAAATAGTTAGATAGTCTAAGTATATGGGAAGTCTGGATTTTTGTCAATAAGGTTTGATATTTGACAAAAATGATTATATTTGCTATAAAGAGATGATGGTTTCAACCATTGTAGGTACATTCTATTATTGGGGGATGCTAATATGAGTCATTTGGGAACTTATCAAGACTGGATCGCCTTGCTCGAAGAAATCTCGAAATTCAGCCTGGCGGCTATGCAGGAGCCGGACACCGAAGCGCCCGAGGGATCCACGGTCATCGGCAGGGTTGATGGCAATGAGTGGATCAAAAGACTCTTTGCCTACATGCAGTTCATGGATTTCAAGATCAAGGAGCTTGGACCCAAGCCCGACGAGTCGGGCTACCGTTCCTTGCGGATTAAAAAGGGTATTGCCGATCTCATGTTGGATATGGCGATCTGCCAACAGTTCAACTGGAAAAAACCTCCGACTGGCGATATCGTGATCTGTCGCAACTGGATGGCAGTCATGATGCCGAGGGAAATCAGCATGGACATGGTGGTGATCGGCTGCTGCAGTTGTGGCAGTGAATCGGAAGACTCCGAGGAAAAGCCCGACGGCGACAATTCCCCCGAGAAAAAGCCGGAACATTGTGATCCCGAGGCGCCCACAGCTCCTCTCAAATAACCGTTGTTCATTGTCATCAACAAAGACCTCCCCGTTTCACGCCGCGATATGTTTTCGCGGCTTTTTTTATTTCTTAATCTTTATTTGATATAAACATCTTATAGTAGTAAAATAGGGCTATGGATTTATTTGATCAAAAAAATAATATCAACGCGCCTCTAGCTGAAAGAATGAGGCCAAGAAATCTGGACGAATTTGTCGGCCAGAGTGATTTAGTTGGTAAAAAGAAATTTTTTCGCCAGCTCGTTGAGAGCGATCAAATTCCCTCGATGATTTTTTGGGGACCGCCGGGCACTGGCAAGACAACGCTTGCTCGGGTAATTGCTTTGATGACCAATTCGATTTTTGTTTCTTTCTCCGCCGTCACTTCTGGCGTGGCCGAGTTGCGTACTGTTATTAAGGAAGCTGAAGACCGCTCAAAATTCCACAATCAAAGAACAATTTTATTTATTGACGAAATTCATCGTTGGAGTAAATCGCAACAAGACGCACTTTTGCATCATGTGGAAAAAGGTACGCTGACTCTAATTGGAGCGACAACTGAAAATCCGAGTTTTGAAGTTAATTCAGCTTTATTGTCGCGGTCGCGAGTTTTTATTTTGAATCAATTGGAAGAAAAAGATCTGCTCAAAATTTTGGCCATGGCGATAGGTGATCGCGAGCGTGGACTAGGCGATTACAAAGTTCAGGCCGACGAAGAAGTTTTGAAATATTTGGCCATGCTCGCCAATGGCGATGCGCGAACAGCTCTAAATGTTCTAGAATTGGCAGTAAAGGCGACAACTCGGACAAAATCTGGTATAATCAAATTAAGTAAAGATAAAATCAAAGATTCGCTTCAGCGTTCGGCTCATTTGTACGACAAAGGTGGCGACCAACATTACAATATTATTTCCGCCTTGCACAAATCTCTGCGAGGCAGTAATGCCGATGCGGCGCTTTATTGGCTCGGAAGAATGCTTGAGGCTGGTGAAGATCCACTCTATATCGCCAGGCGAATGGTACGTTTTGCCTCTGAGGATATTGGCCTGGCCAATTCTCGCGCTTTGGAGCAGGCGGTGGCGGGATATCAGGCTTGCCACTTTATTGGCATGCCAGAATGTAATGTAATTTTGGCTCAAATTGTTGTCTATCTCGCCAAATGCAAAAAAAGCAACGAGCTTTATCGCGCTTACGGCGAAGTGGTCAAGGATGTTAAAGAAACCATGGATCAGCCCGTGCCGATTCATTTGCGCAATGCGCCAACTAAGTTCATGAAAAAGCTTGGTTACGGCAAGGATTATAAATATAGTCCCGATCACGATTACAAAGAAGATCAGGAATATTTTCCTGATAGTTTAAAAGGAAGAAAATATCTAAGTGAATAAAATATGTTAAAAGAAAAATCAGCTGGTGTTATTGTTTATCGAATTGGAGAAAATAATGAGATTAATTATCTCGTGCTTTATCATGGCGGAGATTATTGGAATTTTGCCAAGGGCCACGTAGAGGCAGGAGAATCTGAAGGCGAAGCAGCACTAAGAGAATTAAAAGAAGAAGCCGGAATTGATGTTGAATTGATCGACGGTTGGCGTCAACAAACTCAGTTTTTCTTCAAAGAAAAGCATCGCGAGGGCACGCCGCTTATTCGCAAAGATTTTATTTTGTATTTGGCTAAAGCACCGGAAAAAGCAGAAATTAAAATTTCTCATGAACATCAAGGCTTTGCTTGGTTAGATTTCAAGATGGCGACAAAGTATATTAAATTCAAAAATTTGAAAGAGATTTTAGCCGAGGCTAATTCTTATTTGCTTTCCAGTTTGCAAAAATAATTACTTAAGTATTTTTTGGTTATGTCTAAGCCTAGACTTTTACTTCATGATTGCTGCGCTCCTTGCGGCGGTTTTTTATTTCACGAGTTGTCCAAGGATTACGAAGTTTCCATTTATTATGACAATTCCAATATTCATCCAGTGGAAGAATATAAGAAACGTCGCGATGAAGCCAAAAAGTATTTCACCAGTCAGGGCGCAGATTTTTTTGAGTTTCAATATGATCACAAGGAATGGCTCGAGGCTATCAAGGGTTTGGAGAACGAACCAGAAAAAGGCAAGCGTTGCGCCATGTGTTTTTGTATTCGTCTAGAAAAGACAGCCAGTTTCGCCGCTTCTCACAAATTTGATTATTTTGCTACCACGCTTTCGATTAGTCCCCATAAAGACGCTAAATTAATTAATGCCGAAGGGGAGAGATTAGCTGAAATCAAGGACATTAAATTCTTGGCCGGTGATTGGAAAAAAAGAAACGGCTTTTTGAAAGCCATGAAATTTAGTGCCGCTCAAAATTTTTACCGCCAAAACTACTGCGGCTGCGAATTTTCAGCGCGATAGGATTTTGTATTTGAATTCGTATTCCGCACCAGCATTTGCATCATGCATTTGTATTCCGCATTTTGCATCCCCGCGAGCATTTGAAAATATTGTGCTGATTTTGGGCGGGAACGAACGGCCGTAGGCAAATCACCCATGAGCTACTGCGATTTGGTGATTTAGTGAGTGAAGCCTAAAATTCAGCCATGATTTTCACCTGCTCGCAAGTTTTTGTGCTACTTTTTTGAAAAAGTGGCATAGCAATATCCGAGGAAGGTTGAAAAATTCCATTAAACAATAATAAACCAATTCTAACTTAAGTGAGAGGAATGGATCCCCGCGTTCGCGAGGATGACGCAAATGCATGGTTTGCAATGCCCTTGCTTTTTATTGTATAATAAGACTATAAAAAATAATTTAAAACCATGTTTGTCAAAAAGGTTAATCACCACGAGATGGCCAAAAAGGCCGCTTTAGCCGGTTTTTTAGAAGCTGGCTGGATCTTGATCGTTTCTTTCTTTTTCCTAATTAGCCCTGTGATTTTCGCTCAAGCCGGATGGGGTATTATTATCGGAACAATGTCATTTCTGATTTTACTGGTCATGAGTGTTGTTATTTCAGCTCTTTTGATGCTTGGCTATCCAATTTATTTTGCTATGCAAAAACAATATCAAGAGGCTGTGATTTGTATTGCCTCTTCGGCTGGCGCCTTGCTCTCAGTTTTTATTGTTTTGGCCTTTATTTCCATTTTTATATTTTAATTTAAAATCATGCCTGACGTTACTAAAATAAAGCTATCTCAAAAATCGGCCGTGGCTATTTTACTCGCTTTTGTAGTCTTTGCTTTGATTTTTCTAACTCTAGATAAAAATGGTGTTTGGCATCAAAAAACAATTAAATTTAGCCAAAATAATACACAATCAGTCGATTATGTCAAGATGAAAAGTGATTATTTGTCTGGCCTAAAATTTATTTTATCCAATTATTTGTCTGAAGCGGCCACTGCTAATTTGACATCCGCTGATTTTATAGATAAAACTAAGAAGTCGAGCCTGAATGTTTTAGCCTTAACCTTACCGGCGGAGTATAAAGATACTCATCTTTCGGTTGTTTTGGATCTGTCGGCGATTGAAAAAGCCGCTAGTGATGGCAAAATTGATGTTATCAAACTAAAACTGAAAGATTTGAGCGATTTGATGACTAGTCTTAGGTAATTAATTATGATTTTTTTTCTAATCAGAATTGCTCCGATTATCTTGCCCTTAGTCTATTTGGGCTTGCTTCGAGAGCTTTTTATTTATCCCGATTCTTGGCCGGTATATTTAACCGTTGCCGTTTTAATTAATCTATTCTACTTCGCGATTCTTTTTGTGAGACTGCGACGACAGAGAGTTTGGTTGGCTTGCATTTATTCAATAATTTTCTTATCGATTGGTATTGCTTCTTTTATGCTTTTTTCCAGCCAGTCTATAATTATTGCTTTTTCAATTTTTTGGGCGGCATGCTATGCAATGTACTTAGAGTCTATTTTTAATTATTTTTATCGAACCGATAAGAGATCCATTTTTGATTTGAAAAATATTAGCGCTTATCTGAACTTAGTTTTAGTTTTTTTCTTGGTGGCTGATTTGCTGAATTTTTATGTTTTCTTGAGTCTGGATTGGTGGTGGGCTTTATTGATCAGTATTTTTGTTTTAGCCGTAATACTGCTCGATAGATTTGCCTTTTTGGGTTTACCAAGAAAAAGCAACCTAGTTTACTCGGCAGTTATTACTCTGGTTTTATCCGAGCTACTTGGAGCCTTATTTTTTTGGCCGAGTAGTATTTATGTCTTAAGTGGCATTATTGCTATTTTCTACTATTTCTTTGTTTCTTTAGCGACTCTGAATTGGGAAAAGAAGTTAACTAGGAAATTATTTTGGCAATATTTTATTTTTGTAATTGTTTTTTTATTAATTATTCTGGGAACTGCCAAGTGGCTTTAATTATTGATCAACTTTATGTCTGAAAATCAAGAAAAGAAAAAATTTACTGCTAGTCCGATTTTTTTTGTTATCGTAACTGTAATCGTCGGTTTTGTAGCTGGGGTTAGCGGCTATGCCGTTGTCACTTCCACTGGCCTGCCGTTCATTGGCAGAGTTAATGTTAGTAATGCTACCAATAATCAGCAAATTGTTATCGATCAACCCCGCAATGTTATTGTTCAGGAAGATGTCCAGTTTAATCAAGTAGAAAATGATTTATTGCCGGCACTTGTTAATCTTTATAATTTAAAAAAGGATACTAATAATTTAACTCGTTCTTATTTGCCAAGTGAGTTGCTTGGTCAGGGCTTTGTTTTGACGGCCGATGGTTGGGTGGTGACGAGTAAAAGCGCTATTGCCAATCAGAAATATCGTTACGCGGCTATTGGTTATCAAGCCAAGAAATATGAGATTGGTGATTTTGTAGAAGATAGTGCCACGGGATTACTTTTTGGTAAGATGGCTAGCAATAATCTGACTGTCGCTAAGATTGGTGATGATACTAAACTTCAAAGTGGTCAAAGTGTAGTCTTGGCTCAGGGCAACAAACTAGTCTTGGCTCATATTAAAAATATTGGCTATGATTTTAAAGTCAGGACTGATTTAGTTCAGTCCTCAGAATCGTTTAACAAACAAATTTTTCTTGATGTCTCACTTGCTGGTGTGCCTGATGGCGCGGTGGTTACCGATCTTAAGGCCCAAGTTGTTGGCGTAGTAGTTGGTGGTAAAGTCGTTTTGATTGATTATCTTAAATCGGCAATTAATCAAGTTCTGGGCGGTCAAAAAATAACTCGTCCGGTATTGGGAGTTAATTATATTGATCTAGCTCAAGTTGATGGTCTTGGTGATATTAGTGATCGAGGTGCTTTAGTCTATGGTAGTCCCGCTAAGGCCAGTCCAGCCTTAGGTAAATTAAAAGATGGTGATTTGATCAAAAAAGTTGATGATTCCGAACTCAATGTTTATCAGGGTCTAGCGGAAATTATTGGTAATTATAAAAAAGGTGACAAAGTTGACTTGCTAATCACTCGCAGTGGAAAAGATCAAACAGTTGAGATTCAGTTAAATTAAAATTAAAATCTTTAAATAATGTCTTTTGTCCACCTCCACACCCACTCTCATTACTCCCTGCTGGATGGCTTGGGCAAGATTGACGATCTTGTTAAAAAGGCCGTTGAATACGGTATGCCAGCCATGGCTCTTACGGATCATGGTGTGATGTATGGCGCCATTGAGTTTTATAAAAAGGCCAAGAAGGCCGGAATTAAGCCGATTATTGGAGTTGAGGCTTATGTGGCTCGAAACGGTCACTTGAATAAACGAGCTAATATTGACGTTAAGCCGTACCATCTTATTCTACTGGCCAAAAACGAAGTTGGCTATAAAAATTTGGTAAAACTAACAACCATTGCTAATCTTGAAGGTTATTATTATAAACCCAGGATTGATTTTGAATTGCTAGAAAAATATCACGAAGGCTTGGTGTGTCTCACGGCATGTCTGGCTGGTGAATTGCCGGTCAATATTTTGAATGGCAATCTCGATGGTGCTAGAGAAATGATTTCTCGTTATCAAAAACTTTTTGGCGAGGATAGTTTTTATCTGGAAGTCCAATATCATCCTAGTTTGCCCAAGCAGCAAGAAGTTAATGAGGCGATTTTTAAATTGTCCAAAGAAATGAATGTGCCGGTGGTCGCCACCAATGATATTCATTATCCGGCCAAGGATGATGATTTTGCTCAGGATATTTTGCTTTGTATTCAAACCAAAAAAACTTTAGGTGATAAAGATCGCATGTCTTATGTCGGTATAGATTTATCTTTCAAATCTCCCGACCAGATGCGAGCCGAGTTCGCCGATCATCAAGAGGCGATAGAGAATACAGTTAAGGTAGCTGACATGTGTAATTTGGAAATTGTTTTGGGTAAAACTATTTTGCCAAAATTCCCATTGCCTGAGGGTCGTACGGCCGATGATCAGCTCCGAGTGATTTGCGAGGAAGGCATGATCCGGAAATATCAAAAAGAACCGGCCCCACCAGAAGCTCAAGAACGTTTGGATTATGAACTTAGTGTTATTAAAAAGACTGGTTACGCCGGCTATTTTTTGATTGTGTCTGATTTTATTAGTTGGGCCAAAAACAACGGTGTTATCGTCGGTCCAGGTCGTGGTTCAGCTGCCGGATCCCTGGTCGCCTTCCTTTCAAGTATTACCAATATTGATCCGATTAAATACGATTTGGTGTTTGAGCGTTTCTTGAACCCAGAACGTATTTCCATGCCTGATATTGATACCGACTTTGCCGATGCTCGCCGTGATGATGTTTTGAAATATGTGACTGAAAAATATGGCGCCGATAAGGTTGCTCAGATTATTACTTTTGGAACGATGGCTGCTCGCGCTTCGATTCGTGATGTTGGTCGCGTTATGGGTTTGCCATATAGCTACTGTGATCGCATTTCCAAATTGATTCCAATGGGCATGAAACTCAAAGAGGCTATCGAGACGGTGCCTGAGTTCAAGGAAATTTTGGCAGAGCCGGATGGTGAAAAATTAATGACCATTGCTAGACGCCTTGAAGGTGTGGCTCGCCACGCCTCGACTCATGCTTGCGGTGTGGTTATTACTCCAGAGTCTCTAGATAATTACAGTCCGCGCCAACCAGGCAGTGCTGAAGGTTCAATTGTTATTCAGTATGAAGGCCATTCCGTTGAAGACATGGGACTACTCAAAATGGACTTTTTGGGACTAAGTAACTTAACAATCATCGAACAAGCCCTGGAGATTATTGAGAAAATTCATGGTGTAAAGGTGGATATGGAATCAATTCCACTGGAAGATGAAAAAGCGCTCAAGATTTTCCAAGACGGCAAAACTACCGGTGTCTTCCAATTTGAATCTTCGGGCATGAAAAGATATTTGAAACAGCTTCTGCCAACTAGCATTGAAGATATTATTGCTATGGTGGCGCTGTATCGTCCTGGTCCAATGGAGTATATTCCGGATTATATTAATGGCAAGCATGGCCGTATTAAGCCGGTTTATCTGCATGAAAAGCTGCGCCCGATTTTGGGCAAGACTTACGGCGTGGCCGTTTATCAGGAACAGTTGCTGCAGATCGCTCGTGATTTGGCGGGCTTTAGTTATGGTGAAGCGGATATTTTGCGTAAAGCGGTTGGTAAAAAAATCAAAGAGCTTCTTGATGAACAGGCGATCAAGATGGTTAAGGACATGATTAGTAATGGTATTGATGAAAAAGTGGCCAAGAAGATTTGGGAATTTATTTTGCCATTTGCTTCCTATGGTTTCAATCGTTCTCATGCCGCTTGTTATGCGGTTATTGCTTATCAGACCGCTTGGCTTAAGGCTAATTATCCAGCCGAGTTTATGGCCGCTCTTCTTACTTCGGACCAAGGAAATTCTGATCGTATTGCTATTGAAGTAGATGAGTGTCGTCAAATGGGCATTGAAGTTTTGCCGCCAAGTATTAATGAAAGTTATTCTACTTTTACGGTTGTGGCTGAAAGTCTCGCGACAGGCAAGCCTCGTATCCGTTTCGGACTGATGGCGGTCAAAGGCTTGGGTGAAAATGTCATTAAAACGATTATTACTGAACGTCGCGAAAACGGCCGATTTGAAGATTTGGAAAGCTTTTTGACCAGAGTTAAAACAAAAGATTTAAATAAACGTTCGCTCGATGCTATGATTAAATCCGGTTGTATGGATGAAGTTGGTGAACGTAATGAAATGTTATGTAATCTCGATCGACTACTTAAATTTATCCAAGAGTCTCATCAAGAAGCTGAGAGTAATCAAGGCAGTCTTTTTAGTTCTTTGGGCGAAAAAACGATGCCATCATTGCGTTTGGATAAGACCGAACCAGTGACTAAACGCCAAAAATTAGCTTGGGAGAAGGAATTGTTAAACATGTATGTGTCAGAACATCCAATGGATGAATATCGAGATAAGCTGAGCCGCATGGTAGTAGCTTGCTCGTCGCTCAAGAATTGCGCGGCCGGAGCCGAGGTGAGAGTAGCCGGAGTTATAAGCACACTCAAAAAAATCCAAACCAAAAAAGGGGAGACGATGATGTTTGCCAAGATTGAAGATAGTAGTGGTGACGTAGAAATCTTGGTTTTCCCTAGAATGCTTGAGTCTAATCGAAATTTATGGACTGAGGGCAATATTATTATGTGTGCCGGCAATTTGTCTGACAAAGATGATGAAACCAAGCTTATTTGCGATCGAGCAGCGATTTTAAATATGGAAAATTTATCTGAGACGGTCAATAGTTTCTTGCTAGCTCATTCTTCGGGTAATGATAAATACCGAAGATTTAATAAAGGCGGTAGTCCCGGTAGTACTGGTAGCAAGGCAACTCCAGTTGTTTCAGCGAAAAAAGCTTGCTTGGTGTTGTCCGAGCCGCTTGAACATGAATTATCTATCTCAATTAAAAACATTTTCTTTAAATTTCCAGGCAACCACGATGTTGAGCTAGAAATCACTAAAGCTAGTGGTCAGAAAGAAAAAAAGAGGACTAGTTTTAAGGTTCAAGCTGGTGAAGAATTTGCCACCGCAGTTGGCGCCATCATCGGCAGAGAAAAGATTGTGCTCAGTTAGAATTTTTTTAAATAAATTCATAAAATCAGAGACTTATGCACAGGCAAAGTCTCTGATTTGTTTTAAAAGTGGTATAATTAAGGTAAATTTTAACTAAATGAGCAGAAAAGCTCAAGAAGATTAAATCTATGCCTCCACGCAAAAAGATCTCGGCGGCTCCAGTGGCTACTGCCATTGACACTAAGACCAAGATCATTGTCGGTACTTTAATAATTTGCGGTATTGCTCTTATTGGAGCTTTCGCTTCATTAATGATGGCTGGGGTTGTTAGAATAGCTAGCACCTCAACCACCACGGTAACTACTACTCCTCCTTGCGTTCCTAATTGTGCAGGTAAGAATGGTGGTACTTCAAATGGCTGTGGAGGCACTTGCGGTTATCAATCTTGTACTTCTACCCCAGCAAATACAATTTATGTAAAAGGTTCAACTTCTGGTTATTCTCGAACAAACGGAGCAACATACACCTATACTGATTCTTGCGCTAGCACAACCAGTGTTTATGAGCAAACTTGCAATGGCGTTTGGGCTGAAACTCACACCTTAGATTGCCCTGCCAATTCTAGTTGTTCTGATGGTAGGTGTGTTCAAGTCCAGTCTTGCACTGATTCTGATGGCGGAAACAATCCACTTGTTTATGGATATACCTCTGGCTACTCTCAAACAGCCAAACAAAACTATACGTCGCCTGATTACTGTATTAATTCAACCACACTTCAGGAAGGCCGCTGCATTGGTATTTGGGATGACAAGGGTGCGGGAACAGTATGGAACTGCCCATCGTTAGGCGCTTACTTTAGTTGTTCTAGCGGTAAATGCGTTCCTCCAGCTACCACTTCCCCAATCAGCTTGTTGTGCGGTCCAGCTAATGGGATTGTAACGAGGGGACAAATAGGCTTAGATTTATGTAGGCCAGGTGGCGTGTCAAGTACGCCAGTTATTAATAAAAGTACAAGAACTTATAATTGGACGTGTTCTTTGGCTGGGGTTGGTATAAGTTACTGCTCTGCGCCGATAGTTCCAAACGTTGTTATTACTAATCCAATTGGAGGCGAAAACTGGCCGGATTCAAAAACAGAGTATTCTGTTTCATACAAGTATGACGATCAATTATTATTTTCGCCCTCTTCGCCATCACCAACTCTTTATTTTTATCTAGTCAAACAAGGTACTTCAGAGACGTGTCTCTGGAGAGTAGGAACTCTAAAGCCATTCACAGGGACTTTTACGGGAACATTTACTTTCAGTTTTACGAGTCTTATTGGCCTAAAATGCATCGACGAAAAAGATAATACGTCTAACTATCTTGACTCCGGGACGTATCAAATTAAAGTTGTTGCTCCCGGATCTGAACTAATTCCACAAGTCTCATATAGTACCGGTAATATCAATATAACCATTCCTAGTCCTGATTGTGGCCCAGCGGATGGAGTTTACCAACCAAGCTCCCACTCCCCAGCCAATGATAATTCATGGCGTCCTCTTTGTGACTCTGGGTTTGCTTTTGATCCTGATGGCAATACTGTCCTGCCAGTATTTGAAAATGGACAGTGGTTATGGACTTGTGTTCTTGGTAATCAGTCTGTCGATTGTAGCTCAGCCCCAGCTAGTGATTGTGATTATGAAGACGGAGGCTCAGTAATTGATGGCTCACAGCCCTGGGTTTACAATGAAAATGTTGGCTCTTGCGTTCTTCAGCATGTAAATTGCACTAATGGAACTTGGTCGGTCGCTTGGCCAGTTTATCAACATTGCACGCCAGGTTGTGAATATTCAGATTTAGGAGCAGAAGCAAATGGCTGGTCAGGAGGTACTTATAATCAAGCGATTGGTAAGTGTTCTGTCGTAACATCAACTTGTGCTAACGGAAAATGGTCAAGATCGCCAGTTTATCAAAATTGCAGATCGAATTGCCTCTATCATAGCGGAGATGAGGAGGAAAACGGCTCGTCAGACACTGTTTATTACCCTAGCGGTAGTATATGCACGGCTTACAAGTATAGTTGTTCAAATGGAATATGGGTTGGAGCTGGTGGCGCCAATGCTAGCACTTGGCATCCCTACGAAGACAGTAGTTGTCAATAATCATTTTTCTAAAGTAATTAAAAATGACACTCTAATAACCTCGTCTAATGGGCGGGGTTATTAATTTAGATAAAAATAAATTTCAAAGTTGTTCTCAATTAGACTTTTGTGATATAATATAGAGGATATAGAAATTAAAAAAACGATAATGGAAGGTTATCTAAATCTTTTGCCTCAATTCAAATATTTGATTCTGGCAGTTCTTGTCGGAGGCTTAGCTTGGTATTTTTGGCACAAGCAACATCATAGTAGTGGTCACAGCCTGGGTATTTCTTTTTCTAAATTTCCAACTTTGGGTCAATATTCTAGGGATTTGACCAAGATGGCTCTAGAAAAAAAGCTAGATCCAGTCATTGGTCGCAAAAAAGAAATCAGGCGGGTGATTCAATTGTTATCTCGTCGAACGAAGAATAATCCCGTTCTGATTGGCAATGCTGGCGTTGGCAAGACTGCCATTGTTGAGGGTTTGGCTGAGAGAATTGTTAAAAAACAAGTACCATCCGTGCTTTATGATAAGCGAGTTTTAGCTTTGGATTTGAGCGCCATTCTCGCCGGCACTAAATATCGCGGTGAATTTGAAGATCGGTTAAAAAAAGTAACCGACGAAATCATGGCCGCCAACCAAATGATTATTCTTTTCATTGATGAAATCCATATTTTAGCTCAGGCGGGAGAAGCCGAAGGGGCGATTAATGCCTCGGATATCTTGAAGCCGCTCCTAGCTCGCGGTGAGCTTCATGTTGTCGGAGCGACAACTGGTGATGAGTATGAAAAATACATCAAAAAAGATAAAACGCTTGATCGTCGATTACAGCCAGTTTTCATTGGAGAGCTGTCGCCAGTTGAAGTCAAAGAAACTTTAGTTGGTATCAAAAAAATTTATGAAAATTTTCATCAGGTGAAGATTTTAGAATCGGCCTTGACCGAGGCCATCAGTGGTACTAAAAATATTAAAAATCGTTCTTATCCCGACAAAGCGATTGACGCTCTTGATGAAGCTTGTAGTAAGGTTCGTTTGGATAATCTTGACGGCAAAAATACCATTAGACCAGAAGTTTCAGCTGCATCGGTCAAGGCAGTAATCAGCGAATGGAGGAAAAATTAAGTTTAAATATAAAAGAAAGAGTAATAACGATATAAATTATGCCTGCCAAAAGAAATTATTTAGCCAATCAGGAAGAAATTAAAATGCCAAAGATGGGGTTGTATCGAAATATCTCAGTGTTCTTTGCGGTTTTTACGGTAATGCTCGTAGTGGCAATATTTTTAATGTTTTATAACCAGGGCACAATTATTATCAGTGCTAGTGAAAAAAGCATTAATTTAGATCTCAGTGTCGAGGTTCGTCCTGGAGCAACTACTCAAACTACCAGTGATGGCAATAATATTTTGCCTGGCACGGTAAATACTTGGCAGCAAGTTGTTACTAGTACTTTTAATATTTTGAGTACAAAAACTATCCAGTCGGATACGATTGTTGGCACTATTAAGATTGTTAATAATTCCAATAAGGATCAGAAGTTGGTCAAAACTACTCAACTTCAGGCTGAAAATAATGTTATCGTTCGTACTAATGATAGCGTGACAGTACCAGCCGGAGGTTCAGTTAATGTTGATGTTTATCCAAAAGACTCAGCTCAATTTTCTGATATTGCTGTTGGTAATCTTAAAATTATTAAACTCGATCCAGCCTTACAGAGCAAGATTTATGGTGAAGTTGTTGCTACTTTAAGTGCTTCGCCTCATGAAGTTAAGGCTTTGGCTAGCAGTGATTTGGCAAGGGCAAAACAAGAGATGATGGCGAAGGTTATTGAGGCTGCTAAGCTAGACAAAGGCTTGACTGACAAGGATATTGTTTCGGCGGAAATCACCAGCGTTACTTCTGATAAACAAATCGGCGATATTGGTGATACGTTTAATGTCACAGTTCAAGCGACGGTTAAACAATTATCATTAGATCAAAATCAATTAGCTGATTTAATAAATAAAAAAGTTGAAGGCATGGATTGGTCGGGATTTATAACCTCATCGGTGGATATGAATAGTATTAAGTATGAAGTTGTTGACCCCAATTATGCTGGCGATGTTTTAGTGAAAGTTAAGTATAGTTTGCTTGCCAAACCAAATGAGAATAATTCTTTGTTTGATAAAGCTAACTTTACAGGTAAAACCGTTGATGAAGTCAAAGCTTATTTGGAGCAGTCTGACTTGGTTAAAAAAGTAGAAGTTTATGTTTCCCCTTACTGGAAAAAGACTTTGCCAAAGCAAGCTAGTAAGATTAAGATTACTATTCAATAATATGGTTCAAGATAAATCTAGGGTGGCTACAAATACTAGAGTTAAGCAGGTGATTGGTTTAACTTTTTTGTGGCTCGGTGGTGGCGTGGCTATCGGCACGATTTTAGCCTTTATTTTTCTACAATAAAATATTTTATAAAATCCCTACTTTCTGTGGGGATTTTTATAATTCGTAAGGGTTGAAATTTTGCTTTTTTTCTGTTAGAATAGCATTTATGGAAAATGAATTAAAAAAATACAATTTATTGGTTTTTGGTTGCCAAATGAACAGTTCTGACGCGGAAAGAATTGCTACTTTGGTTGAGGAAAATGGTTATCAAAAAACCGACTCTGAACAAGAGGCTGATTTAATTATTGTTGTGGCTTGTTCAGTTCGAAAAAGCGCTGTTGATCGCATTTTTGGCAAATCTCGCCATTGGCTGAAGAAAAGACAGGCTGGAAAACTTTTGACGGTTTTAACTGGTTGCGTGCTTGATGAAGATAAAAAGAAGTTGGCCGGATTTTTTGATTTGGTTATTTCTTCGGATCAAATGTCAAAAATAGGCGAGCTGATAAAAACAAAAAAAGATAATTCTGAAGAATATTTTCAAATCGAACCCAAAAGAAATTCCAGTTTTAGCGCCTATGTGCCGATTATGACCGGCTGTAATAATTTTTGCGCTTATTGTGCCGTGCCGTATGCTCGTGGCCGAGAGGTTTCCAGGCCAGCTGAAGAGGTTATTGCCGAGTGCAAAAAACTGATTGATGATGGCTATAAAGAGATAATTTTATTGGGTCAAAATGTTAACTCGTATGCTCACGATAATTATAATTTCCCCAAATTACTTTCGGAAATTGATAGTATTACCGGCGACTGGTGGTTAAGATTTTTGACTAGCCATCCTAAGGATTTTTCCGATGATTTATTGGAAGTCATAAAAAATAGAAAGCATTTGACACCTTATTTGCACTTAGCGGTTCAAAGTGGTGATGAAGAGGTTCTGAAAAACATGAATCGGAAATATACGCCAGAAAAGTTTTTAAACTTAGTTGAAAAAGCCAAAGAGTCTATTCCGGAAATTATGTTGTCAACGGATGCGATTGTTGGCTTCCCTGGAGAGACCGTGGAACAATTTTTAAACACCGTAGAACTTTTCAAAAAGGCCGCTTTTTCAATGGCTTTTATTGCCAAATATTCACCAAGAGCCGGCACCGTCGCGGCCAAAATGGAAGATAATATTTCAATTGAAGAAAAAAAGAAACGTTGGCAAAAATTGACCGATGTTTTGGCGGAAACAGCTTTCGTAGAAAATCAGAAATTAATTGGTCAAAAAGTTAGAGTTCTGGTGGATAGTTACAATAACGGTCGAGCCATGGGCAAGACCATTGATAATCGCTTGATCGGCTTCTCGACCGGTCAGGATTTAACGGGTCAGTTTGTCGAAGTTGTTGTAGAAAGAGCCGATAGCTGGGGTTTATTTGGAAAAATATGAATAGAAAATTAATTGTCATTCTTGGGCCAACCGCCTGCGGTAAAACAAAACTAGCTGTCAGGCTCGCTGCCAAATACCAGGGCGAAATCATCTCAGCCGATTCTCGCCAGGTTTATCGTGGCATGGATATTGGCACCGGCAAAGATTTGGCTGATTATGTGGTTAAAAATAAATCAGGCAAGAAGATAAAAATCCCTTATCATTTGATTGACGTTGTCTCACCAAAAACTGATTATAACGTGTCCAAATACCAAAAGGCCGCTTACCGGGCTGTAGAGGATGTTTTGAGCCGGGAAAAGACCCCATTTTTAACTGGCGGTACAGGACTTTATCTTGATGCCGTGACCAAAGGTTACGTTTTTGGGTTGGTTGATAGCAAGAAATCAAAAGAGGTGAGAGATAAGCTGAATAAATTAACTTTACCGCAACTTCTCTTAAGATTAAAAAAAGTTGATAGTAAAATTTATCAAGCGATTGATCAAAAAAATAGAAGGCGAGTCCAGCGCGCTTTAGAAATTTATTTATTGACCGGCAAGTCTAAGGCCGATCAACCGGCAAGAAAATTGCCAGACTATGAAATTTTAACTATAGGTATTAAATTTCCAATAGAGGTTATTTATGAAAAAATAGCCAAACGCATGAAAGACTGGTTTAAGCACGGCATGATTGAAGAAGTGGAAAGATTAAGAAAAGAAGGTGTGTCCTGGAAAAGGTTGGATTCTTTTGGTTTGGAATATCGTTATGTGGTCAAATATTTGCGTGGTCAGATGGACTATGAGTCCATGCTTATTGAACTGGAAGGTGAATTACGCCACTTTGCCAAAAGGCAATTAACCTGGTTTAAACGAGATGAAAACATCGTTTGGATTGAGGATTTGGCTCAGATAGAAAGGCTAGTTGACAAGTTCCTTAAAAGGTGATACTCTTTAATTTCGGTTAGAGGTTCTTTTTATTAAATCCAAAACAAGGAGGGCATAGATCATGCCTGCCGAAATTATTACTGTGCTCTCTGAGCAACAGGAAAGAGCTGGCTGGTATTTTTTCCAGATGGAAATTTTCAGATTTTTGAGGCATTTCATAATATGGATCAATTCCACCCGTCGCCAAAGAAAAGAAACTATTTTCCTGAATGACATCATGTCGTTCACTGAGCAGGTCGGCAATGATTTTTTGACTAAGCCAATTGCCGAGAGACTGGTCGTAATCAATTTAATTTTTTTGAAGATGGAAATTAACGGATCCGATCCACTTCTTTACAGGGTTAGTCTATCAGTCGATCCGTCTAGTGGAATTGATCTCAATCACTTTGGCCAAATCTTCAGAAGATTGGTTCGGGATGGTGTTATTTCTTTCCGTCTAGATGATGTTGATCATAATAGCCTATCTTTTTCGGTGGCGATCAAGTATATATAGCGATGCAGTTTTTACTGAAATCGCTTTTTTTATTATTAAAAAACCACTGAGTTGAATCAGTGGTTTTTGAGTTTAGGCGGCAATGCCGTCTTCTTTTCTTCTTAAATAATCTTGATATCGATCATCTCCTTGAATGTTGGCCGCGATAGCTAGGATTTTGTCTCTTCTTTTTTGGTCTAGATCATCAAGCTTGCCAGTCTTGTTTAACTCATAAACTTGCTGTGAAGCTCTAGCCCAGTAACTGAAATTGTCTAATTTCAAGAGATCTGGCTGATTGTAATAATCTTCAAAAAGATTATCAAGTTTAGCTTTTTCTTCCTCAGTTAAGATTCTCCCTGACTCTTCTTCTACTTGTTTGCCCCAGGCTACTTCATTATGTCTCTCGCTCATATTTTTTAATTTAAAAATTAATTAAGCGTTTAATTTTTTTTGTAAAATATCGTTGATCATTTGCGGACTAGCCTTGCTTTTGGTTTCTTTCATGGCTTGGCCAGTCAAAAATTTAAAGGCGTTTTCTTTGCCAGCTTTAAAATCTTCGATAGCTTTTGGATTTTCGGCCAAGATTTTTTCGATTGTTGCTTCAAGTTCTTCAGCATTATCAACAAGTCCAAGATTTTTTTCTTCCATAATGCTGATTGGCGAAGTTCCAGTATTAAACATTTCTTCCAGAATTTGTTGGGCGGTCGTATTATTGATTTTATTCTGATAAATCAAAGTCAAAAATTCGCCAAAGTTTTCGGGGGTGATTTTGCAATCTTTGATAGTGGTTTTTTGTTCATTGAGATGTTTCAAGAGCTGATTGACCAGCCAATTGCCAGCCAAGCGTGACATTTTCTTGCCTTCTTTGGCCCAAATTTCTTCGGCTGTGCCTTCTGTTTCTGGAATAGAATTGAGCCAGTCGCCCATTTCAGAAATGACATTTTCCGCGTAGCTAGCTAGGTCTTTGTCGGCGATCAGAATCTTAGCGGTTTCCACTTCAAATTGAAATTGATTAACAAATCTTTCCAATTTGGCTGGAGGTAATTCTGGCAAAGTTGCTTTTAATCTAGTAATGAGTTCGTCGTCGATTTCGAGTGGCGGTAAATCTGGTTCAGGGAAATAACGATAATCGGCAGCAGTTTCCTTGATACGCTGAGAGAAAGTCGATTGCTTGCTATCATCCCAACCGCGAGTTTCCTGGACTAATTTTTCGCCAGCGTTTAGGGCGTTGGTCTGGCGTTTGATTTCGTATTCGATGGCGCGTTCCATGGCGCGGAAGGAGTTGATATTTTTGAGTTCAACTTTTGGATTTAATTCATAATCTAAAATTGATTTGACTTCTGGTCCGTCAATAATAAAGCGGCCAGCTTCCTGGATGGAAACGTTAGCCTCACAACGCATCTGACCTTTTTCCATGTCAGCGTCAGAAATTTCTAAGTAGCGCAAAATTTGCTGATACATTTGGCAAAATTCTTTGGCTTCCTGAGATGACTCAATTGATGGTTCGGTGACGAGTTCCATTAGCGGTGTGCCAGCACGGCTAAGATCAACAAGACTACCGCCGCCCACGTGAGCGAGCTTGCCGGTATCTTCTTCAAGATGAATGCGGATGATGCCTATTTCTCGTTTGCCGATTTTCAAAACACCGGAGTGGGTGAGTGGTTGGTCGTATTGAGAGATCTGATAGCCCTTTGGCAAGTCTGGATAAAAATAATTTTTACGATCAAATTTAGTGACCTTGGCGATTTGCATATTGAGGGCAAGGCCGGTGAGTAGTGTCCACTCGATAGCTTGGCGGTTGATGACTGGTAACATGCCAGGATGACCCATACAGACTGGGCAAATGTTTTCATTGGGCTTGTCAAAAAGCTTATAGCCATTTTCACAAGAACAGAACATTTTAGTCTTAGTTTTGAGTTCGGCATGGATTTCCAAGCCAATAACAGGAATATACGACTTCATAATACAGTGATTTGAATTAATCTTTATTAGATATTTTTACCATTTTTAAGCCAAAAAGGCAAATAAAAAACCCGCCTTGGCGACGGGGTGAAAAAGTCTAAAATCCTAACCTTGGCTTGGATCCGCCGCCGCCAATTTTAAGTCCAGAAGAAGCGCTTCCAGCCACAATACTTCCTAGTTTTGTTTTAAATTGAGTAGAAGTTTTTTTGTTGGCAGTTATCATGCCAGTACTTGTTGATTCGTTACCACCTTGATTTATGGCTTCGATAGTTCTTTCTTTGCTAATGGTAGCAATATTTTGGCGTTTTTTGGTTTCATGATGAACATAATCCTTAACTAGATAGCCAGCTTTTTCAAAGCCAAAAACCTTAGCTTTACCCAAATCCTCTACGACCTTAGTTATAGTGCTCTTGTCTAATCTGGTACCGCTGGAGATTTTACTAATCGTCGCTTGGTCGTATCCGGCTTCAGTCAGAGCCTTGGCTATCATGCTTTTGCCATAGGTGGAAACTTCTCTCGTGCCAGTAGAATGTTTATATAAGTCATTGATCCCAATTCTTTTTGGGGCGAATTGCTTCATTTGAGTTGGATCCATTCTTAGTCCCATGTCTTTAGATTATTATTTTATGTCTACATTCTAACATTTTAGAGAAAAAAGATAAAATTAAAACCCCCATCGTGTCGACGGGGGGGGTGAAAAGTCCTTGGGAGGAGTGATGAAATTACTTCTTCTTCATCAGAATCGATTTCCGAAAGGGGGCCATACTCTGCCTGGGAGTTCGACCAGATTTTCTAATCCGGCCCTTTCTGATGATAAATTTCCAGAAACTACGGAGAAGTGCCATAAGAGTGTTCTCCTTGGAATTTGGGATTAACGACGTCCGCCTCGATGACTGGGTTGCTTACGATGGGGCATTTTCTTAATGGTGTTCTTCCTTGGCTTGGGGACGATCCTGATGTTTACTATCATGTTTGTCAGTTTTCCTTTGAAATGGCTTTGGCCATTAAGTATGCTTCCGAGGCAAACCAGAAAAAAGCACTGGGAATGGCTGAAAGCATAATAATGGCTACTACGTGCAGGGATGTGTCACGATAGAAAAGGCTCAGGTAAAAAAAGATGACCAGATAGATGGCGAGGCAAAAAAGATTTCGCCAAGTGATGCATGCCCACAAAGAACTTCCGATTTTCATGGGTTCTACTCCTTTCTTTGTATTTCTTAATGAATTTTACAGACAGTACGAATTTATCTATTATAGGATATATTTATAATCTTGTCAATATTTAGCGGTTTTGACTGTGGATAAGTTAAAAAAAGAAAAACCCCGCCAAAAACTGATTGGCGGGGTTGGAAAAGATTGTTCTTTTACTTATTACTTCAGTTCGGCGGAAAGGCCATCATCGGCAATGACAAAATCGTCAAAGCAACCAGGGAACAGATTTTGAAATTGTCGCAGGGCTGACATGGCAGCTTGGCGGATTTCCCATTGAGCGTGTTTGTCACAGCGCATCTTGAGAATCCAGTGCCACTCCTTGAGATTGGCTGACATTACGATCTCACTGCAACAAGCGTTGGGCAGGAGAAATCGCGCGTCTTCATTGCGGATCAATCTTTTGCCCTCAGCGTTGGTCAGAGTTTGAAGCGCTTTGTAGTTGTCATCAATCTGTTTAAGCATGGTCAAATACTCTTCGGTTTTGCCAGCTTCGACGATTGATGGTGGAATGACAAAATAGCCATTGGAATAAAATCCGGCTTCATCGCAATATCTTTGCGATTCTTGGGAGATAGCGACAGGACGATGGCGAACCAGCTGATGAGTGAAGGCGCGAGTGTAACCGCTAAAACGAATGATAGTCCACCAGTGATTCAACTTTTCTTCCGTGGTCCAATTGATTTCCGGATTGATGATGATTTGCCGGTCGTTGATAAAATTATCGGGCGGCATTTCAAAATCTTTGAAGAGGATCGGAGTCACTTGCTTTATTTGAGCCAGGAAGATGTTTTTAAAGACGGTATTCTCATTGGCCTTTTTGAAATAATTTCGCCACATGCGAGCATTTCCGCTGACCAGGTAATCTCCATTGGCTCGACAACTGACCGAAAAGAGGTTGTTGGTCAAAAGCAAATCAAAAACAATGCCTTTGGCCGTGGTCGTGATGCCGTCATTGATATTTTTGATCAGGAAAACAAACCAAGAGTGTTCAATGACGCTTTCGTGTCCGCTACGGATGACCATATCAACGAACTTTTCAGCCGTGCCTGGAGCAGCTTTTTCCCATGATTGGTAGCAAGTGCGTCCGGCGCGTTCAATCAGTTCCGGAAATTCCGGATGAGCCTGTCCTTGGGTGTGACCCAAGACTTCAACTTTTTGACTAACGGGGGTAATGCTCATTTTTTTGTCTCCTTGCTGGATTATTGGTAAAACTTCTTGCCAAATTAATTCACTAATTTCTTCGATGCTTTTCATCTGGCCTTCTGGTGCGCAGTCGATAATCGTCCAGCCCATTTTCTTGGCAACTTCGAGATAAGCTTGAGAGGCAGATTTCAAATGACTAATGTCAGCTTCGTGTATGTCCATCACTTGGCCATTTTGATCTTTCTGTCGAGATTTCAGTTCTTGACCGACTTCTGGTGGAACGTATAATAAAATGTTCAAATCTGGTTGGGGTAGCTCTAATTTTTTATATTCCAAGTCGAATAGCCAGTTCAAAAATTCTTCTCGCTTTGCCGGGTCGCTGATCTTGCCAGCTTGATGACCGGCATTGCTTGAGACCCAACGATTGGAAATAATCACCTTGCCACAAGCTAGTTGATTCTTCATTTCCCGACTGGCGGCCCAACGGTCAACAGCGTATAAATTGGAGGCAGCATAAGGGCCAACTTCTTGGGCCGTTCCTAATGCCCCTGCAAGGTAAGATTCGACCATTATAGCGCTTTCTTGGCCGTACCTGGGAAAATCGGCGGTCTCAACCGCAAATCCCCCCAGAGCCAATTTTTGAGCCAATATGGTGGTTTGGGTACCTTTGCCAGAACCGTCTGTACCGTCAATAACGATGAATTTGCCTAATTTCATAATGTTTTGGCTTATTGCAATTTTTAATGTCCTGGGGCTATTTTAAGTTAAGGCCCCGGACAAGTCAATTAATTTTTTGCTCACAGTCATTATAAATTATTATGTCGTGAACAACAAACAAAGTTATCAACATGCCAAAGTTTAACAAAAAATCACCTCGGAAAGAAGTGACTTTTATGCGACCGGAGCTTCCGGTGGTTTATTTTTTTATTTTAGCTCCGAGAACGGCAGCTTTGACTTTAGTTGGAGTTTTCCATTTACCGGTCCATTTGCCGTAAACTTTGACGCTATCGCCGACGTCGAGGAAATTGTAGATTTTTTCGGCGTTGTTATAGGCAATATTGACGCAACCATGACTCATCGGTTCGATGCCAAACTCATTATGCCAAAAAGCGCCGTGAAGGTAATAGCCCAGTTGACCTTGGTTAAACAGCAAATTCCATTTAGTATTGGGGTAACTATAGTTAACGCCAAAATAATCGACGTAGAGTTTCTTAGTTATTATTTTATAGGTGCCATTTGGTGTGGGAGTTTTTGGTAGGCCAGTCGAGACGGGGATGGTACCAATTTGAACGTTGTTCAAAAAATAATACATCTGCTGTTTGGTCTGGTCAACTTCAACTCGGCGAGGCATGGAATGATCATCGTTGCCCCTTAATGGATTATAGCCATAGCTAACTTCCTGGCCATCATTGTGGCCATCGCCATCAGTGTCAGGATTGGTCAGATCCGTACCTAATTTGATTTCTAAATCATCATTTAATCCATCATGGTCGGTATCAACTTGGTTTATTTTTAAATTTGGCACTAGGGGAGAATAACCGTTTTTAACTTCCGCGCCATCAGTAAAACCATCACCGTCAGTGTCAGCCTTTTGCGGATCAGTGTGATAAATATGAACTTCTTGGTAGTCAGTCAGACCGTCGCTATCTGAATCTACTGTCGAGCTAGGGTCATCTTGAGGAGATAGATTTGAAGCGTGAATTGCCGAGATTGGCCAAACCAAAAAAAGCACAAACAAAAAAGCAGTTATTTTTTTAGATAGATAACCTTCCATTTTATCTATTTAGTTTATTTTAATAATTTGTCTATCTCTCTCTTGATTTCGTCGAAGAATTGAAATTCTTCTTTATCGCCGTCAAAAATTTTGATGTTAGGATATTTTTTCTGAATCATCTCGTAGGCCTGCCAGACTTTTTGTAGCTTTTCTTCGCTGGAAAACAGGCTGAAAGCCTTCTGATTTTCCTTCATTCTCTTTATACAGTTCTTAGCTGAAGTCTTGATTAGAATAGTTAAATCTGGCAAAAGGAATTGATCATTGATGCGGGAAAGCCAGTCGGTGTCGCCGATTTCGATTGAACCATAAGCGATTGAGGATAATAAATAGCGGTCGGTAATAACGTTGATTCCTTCTTTGAGGCGAGGAATAATTTCTTTTTCCAAATGATGAGCACGATCGGCAGCAAAAAGTAGTTGCAAGCCGGCCGGACTGTCCATCTTCCAATCGCCGAGCAAACAGCTTTTGATCATGGCGCCGACAAGATTGTTGGTCGGTTCGCTAGTGAACCAGATAGACTTTTTGTCTTTCTTGAGGTAGCTGGCAATTTCCATAGCCTGATCCGAAGCGCCAGAACCGCTTAAGCCTTCCACGGCAATGAATTTGCCTTTGTATTTATTTTTAAACATAATAGAATAATTTCTAATTTCTAATTTTAACGATCATTTCGTCGATTTGCTTATATAGGCTTTCAAAATTTCCATTGTTGTCCAAGTGGTATTTGCAAGTTGGTATTAAATCACGGATTTGAATCTCTGTGGATAACTCTGAGTCAGCCAAAAATTCTTCCCAAGTTTTAGTTTTATCATCAGGATTCTGGTTGCGACCGATCAAGCGATTGTAGCGAGTTTGAGCTTCGGTATTGACGGAAACCAAGAAAAATCCAGGAATTTCTTTGAGATAAACGATGTCGCTTTCTAGTCTGACGTTTGGCAGGCAAGCCATTTTTTTGTCACTGGCTTTGATTTCTTCGGCGATAACTTTGGCCAGAAGATCTTGACCAAATCTGGCGCGCAAATCAATACCGAGATTGGCCATGTTTTGGCGAGTTTGAGGCAGGAAGAGGCGATCGAGAATGTCGCGCAATGATTTGGAAAAACTGATAGTTTCGGAACCGTATTTTTCTTTGAGATGATCAGCTACTGTATCTTTGCCACTGGCAAGTTCGCCGACAAGTCCGATGATAATTCTGTCCATAGTTCAATTTATTGATTAGATTTGTCCGTCGTTATTTTCCAAATTGATTTTGAATTGAGGAATGTATTGCCTGGTCTTAATTCCGGCTAGTTCAAATAATTTGCGAGAAGCGACCCAACTTTGATGATCGTGATATTTGTCGCTCATGTAAATAACTTCATTAATACCAGATTGGATAATGGTTTTGGCGCATTCATTGCAAGGATAAAGCGTGCAATAAAGTTTGCAACCGGCAACATCGGTGCTGGCATTGTAGATGGCGTTTTCTTCGCCATGGACGACGTAGGCATATTTGGTGGTCAAAAAATCGCCCTCTCGTTCCCACGGTAAGGCGTCATTGTCGATGCCGCGAGGCCAGCCGTTATAGCCGAGTCCGATGACGACATTTTTTTCGTTAGCAATGCAGGCGCCGGCCTGAGTGCTGGGATCTGATGATCTTTGGCCGATAAGCCAAGCCATTTGCATTAAACATTCGTCCCAGGAAAGCCGATCGTGGCGGTGAGGTTGAGCCATATTTTATGGTTATCAGTAAAATATCGGTGGCACTTGTCCACAGATTTTTACTGCAAAATTAAGCTACCTTTATTTTACCAAATTGCCGGCTGGGAGGCTAGGGGACAAATAAAAACATCTCGACTTTCATCGAGATGTTTTTATTGTATATTCAGTAAAAAATTATAAAGCGACTTTGACGCCAGGCCCCATGGAGCTGGCTAGTGATACGCTTTTGATGTAGGTACCTTTGGAAGCAGCTGGTTTAGCTTTGAGAATGCTGTCCATTATGGTTTGGAAATTCTCTTTTAATTGCTGTTCGGTAAATGAAGCTCTGCCGATTAAGACGTGAAGGTTGGCGGAATCATCATTTTTGTAGCTGATCTTACCCTTTTTCAATTGAGCAACGGCTTCGCCGATGTTTTGGGTGACCGTGCCATCCTTTGGATTAGGCATCAAGCCTTTTGGTCCGAGGATTTTAGCGACTGGAGCCAAAAGTTTCATGGCATCTGGAGTAGCAACTAAGACATCAAAAGTGGCTTTGCCAGCTTTGATTTCTTCAATCAATTCCTTTTCACCAACGATTTCGGCGCCAGCAGCTTTGGCTGCTTTTTGCTGATCACTGTCGCCAGTGACAACAGCCACGGTGACAGAACGTCCATTGCCGTGTGGCAAAGTAACGGTGCTTCTAACGAGTTGATCGCCCTTGCGAGGATCAATAGTCAATTTGACGTGGACATCAATGCCGGAATCAAATTTGACAGTGGAAGTTTGTTTGACGAGAGCAATGGCCTCGTCAACAGAATAAACTTTCTTAGCGTCAACAAGCTTGATAGCTTCTTGGTAACGCTTGGATGGTTTGTGTTCAACTTTTTTCATTTCTTTATGTTTATGTGGTGCGAGCGGATTTTTGTCCTCCCACTTTAATTAATTTATTTGATTTCTACGCCCATTTGTCTAGCAGTACCTTCAATGATTCTGCAAGCAGCGTCGATGTTAGTAGTGTTCAAGTCGACTAATTTTGCTTTTGCAATTTCTAGGACTTGAGCTTTGCTGATTTTGCCAACTTTTTCTTTTAGTGGTTTGCCTGAACCTTTGGCGATTCCGGCAGCTTTTTTGATTAGTTCAGCGGCTGGGGGAGTCTTAAGGATAAAGGTGTAAGTGCGATCATCGTAAACGGTGATTTCAGCTGGAATAATGTCGCCCATCTTATCTTTAGTGGCGTCATTGAATCTCTGGCAGAATTCGGCAATGTTCAAGCCGTGCTGACCAAGAGCTGGACCGACCGGTGGAGCTGGATTAGCTTTACCGCCGGCAATTTGCAATTTTATAACTGTCTTTATTTTTTTTGCCATAGCATTATATTATTTTAGTATGTCATCCCGGACTTGATCCGGGATCCATGTCTTTCATTATTTTCAAACAAAGTAGAAGCTCAATGTTTGAAAGTAAAGATTCATGATCCAAACCCCAAGAGACTTGGGATTTGTACTTGTATCTTTAAACTTTTTTGATTTGTAAAAAATCTAATTCAACTGGAGTCTCGCGGCCAAACATGGAAACCATGACTTTGACTTTGCCTCGGCTTTCATCAATCTCGGAAACCTTGCCGTCCATATTTTTGAATGGGCCATCGGAGATTTTGACAGCGTCGCCTTTGACGAAGTCGATCTGGAATTCTGGCTCATCAACACCCATGCGTTTCTGTAAAGATTTGATTTCTTCTTCAGAAACTGGGGTTGGGGTAGTGCCGGATCCGACGAAGCCAGTGACGTGAGGTGTGTTGCGGACAACGTACCAAGATTCATCGTTAACGATCATTTCGACTAGGACGTAGCCAGGGTAGATTTTTTCTTCCACGACTTTGCGTTTACCAGCCTTGATGCGAATCTTCTTTTCTTTTGGAATCAAGATGTTAAAGATCTTGTCTTCCATGTCCATGGATTCAATACGCTGTTTGAGGTTGTGAGCCACAGCTTCTTCGAGTCCCGAATAGGTGTGGATGACATACCAGCGTCTGCCAAGTTGTAATGTTTGTTTGGCCATATTGTTGTTAATTTAGCTTAATTCAAACAGAATTAGCTAAAAGTTATAATTATAGTTTTTAATTTTAGAAAAATCTTTGTAAGCCGGAGGTTAAAACGTAGTCAATGGCTCCCAAAAAACCAGCCACACCTAGGGAAATAACAATAACCAAAATGGTGTGTTGTTGGACTGACTTTTTGCTTGGCCAGGACACATTCTTTAGTTCGACTCTTGATTCTTGGATGTACTTCATGAGCTTGTTCATCTCTTTTTGTTTAAATTTAGATAATTCTTGATACTTAAAATCCGCTCGAGGCGGATAATAACTTTATGAACTTATTATAAGGTATTTGTCAGAAAAAAGCAAGTAAAGTGGATAACTTCATTATGGTTGTCATCCCGGACTTGATCCGGGATCCATGCTATTCTTTAGTTTCTTCTTCTAACTTGTTAATTTCCGGAGCGACAACCTTCTTTGGTCGGCCTCGTTTTTTGACCTCTTGGCCTTCTTTTGTCTCAGCTAATTTGGGGTTGGGGGAGTAAAGTCGGTTCTTGATTTTCCACTTTTCGACGTATTGACCAATCCCTTGGTTGGCCAGTTTATTGCTAATTTTGATCCGTTCTTGGGACCATTTGAGCATGCTTTCAAAGTTGATCTTATAGACACCTCGTACAACAATATAATGGATTTCTTGCTCAGCAATGGCTCGGCGGATGGTTTTTTGGCTAATACCAAAAAGATTGGAGGCTTGGGAGATAGTTAATCTAATTGGATTGACTGCCATATTTTTGATAAAAAATAGACTTCTGTCTAGACATGTCTAGACTTATCTTAGTATTTTTCTTGTGATTTGTCAAAAAAGAGGGGATAAATATAATTAGAATTTGATCATTATTTGCATTCTGTATTTTGTATTCAGAATTTTGCATCCCGCATCCTCCCGCGAGCATTTGAAAATATTGTGCTGATTTTTCATGGGAGTGAACGGCCGTAGGCAAATC
>CAIVNC010000014.1 GCA_903907165.1 Candidatus Buchananbacteria bacterium | reverse complement strand
TAGCCGAGAGAAATCAAAGCCTCAAGCGCATCACCAAAACTATCATTCCAAGATTGTTGAGCTGCCGTTTGTTCAAGTCCGCCGATTTTATTCTTGAGACCAGTGACGACTTTTTCCGCGGTCTTGGGACCAATGCCGGAAATCTTGCTCAGCACTTCGTGATTGCCCGTCAAAATTCCTTGGCGCAAATCTTCAACTTTGGCTTTCTGTAAAATATCCAGCGCGCTGCGAGGACCGATGCCTTGAAGTGTGATGAGCAATTCAAAAAACTCCAAACCTTCTTTTTCAGCAAAGCCATAAAGATCCAAAGCTGTCTCCGCCACTTGAGTGTAGATAAAAAGTTGCACTTCTTGGCCGATGACCGCGTTGTTCAAGAATTTATTCAAGACATAAACTTTGTAACCGACGCCATTAACATCAACCACAACAAAACCATCTTTTTTCAAGACCGAAGATTTAGAATGGATTGCCCCGCGAAGATATGCGATCATATTTTATTTTACTTTCTGTCGAATTAAGCTTTTCTCCATAATACCAGACTCTCCAGATACTACAAAACTATAAATCTCATCCGTTCCGCCATGGGCTTGGGTAATTTTTTCGTCTTTGGAATTAAAAATTTCTTTAACTTTCAATTTCAAAATTTTCTTTGGCGTCAAAACTTCCACTTCATCATTGAGTCGCAAAACATTATGAGCGCGGAAAAATATTTTCTTGTTATTTTTTTCTTTTTTCACTTTGACCACTTCCCCGGCCAGGCGCCAATCGCTTTTTACTTTTGAAGTTTTGAAATTTTGTCTGGTTTTTTCTTCGGTGCCTAACAAAAATCCCGTAGTGTAATCACGATTATCTGTTTTTAACAATTCATCCATCAACGGTTTAACTTTTTGTTTGTAAACCTTAATACTACTACTAAGCAAACCGATCGCCTGACGATAAATTGAGGTCACAGCCGAAACATAATAAAAACTTTTAGTGCGACCTTCAATCTTAAACGAACAAATGCCAGCATCCGCTAGTTCTTTCAAATATTCAACCAAACATAAATCTTTGGAATTCATAACATAAGTCCCTTGGTCGTCAGCTTCAACAGGAATCATCTGACCAGGTCTCTGCGGTTCTTCAATATAAACTTTATAATCCCAACGGCAAGGCTGAGTGCACTTGCCTTCGTTGGCACTGCGCTCATTAAGCCAAGCGGAAAGATAACAACGGCCAGAATAACTCATACACATGGCGCCATGAACAAAAACTTCAAGCTCCATCGTTGGCACATCGGCGTGAATCTCACGAATATCCTGCAAACTTGTCTCACGACCAAGAATAATTCTCTCTACTCCCTGCTTTTGCCAAAATTTAACTGCGGCCGAATTCAAAGTATTGGCCTGAGTCGAAAGATGAATCGGCATTTTTGGTAAAGCTTTCTTAACCAGCATCAAAATTCCAGAATCAGACAAAATAATGGCATCGGCATCGAGCTCTTTGATTTTCTTGAGCTGCTTTGGCAATTCAGCAATGTGTTTATTGTGCGCAAAGATATTCAAAGTCAGATAAACTTTTTTGCTGATGGAGTGGGCGTAGTCAATTCCCTCTTTGAGCGACGCCAAATCAAAACCAGTCGCTGCTCTGAGCGAAAAGTCTGGCAACCCGCAATAAACGGCGTCAGCCCCGTAATGAAGGGCAAATTTTAATTTTTTTAAGTCTCCGGCCGGAGCCAGAAGTTCAGGTTTTTTCTTCATAGATCTAATTATCTCATCTTTTGCCCAAGAAATCAAATCACAATGGTCAATTATATCTAAATTTAGACAAAATTAGTTAAAATACTTGACAAATTAGCCGAAACGGGCTAGTCTAATTGGGAGTACCGTAAAAACTTAAACCAAAAGGAGATCCATCGTGATCAACAGAGAAATAATACTTGAAATCATCAACGCCTGGATCCGCCTCGTATCGGCAAAAATCGAAGAGGCAGAGGAAAAATCCAAAGAACTGCCAGCCGACTGCCTTTGGCCATGTGCTTATGTTGAAGCCGCTTTTCTTTCCGCCATCAGATGTCACGAAGCAGCCAGGATATTTGCTCCGCTACTTCAGAGAGAACTCGGCATCCCAGCGATCGTTCGAGATGGCATTGTAAATCTTCCAATGGATTTTCTTGAAGATCATATTCATTACGTCAAGAATTATCCAAATCGTCATCGAGCCGGCAAGCCCATGCGTCTGAATATCGATCATTCCTGGGTGGAGTTAGGTGATGGTCACATCGTCAGTTATCATCCCTACATCAACATCAAAAACCAAACCGGTGTGGGCTACATCAAAGAGTTTCTCATGATTACTGACCCGGAGATGAGCGCGGGATTTTACGAGAAAAAGATTTATGAGCCAATTGCCGTGACAGAAATCAAGGAAGGCAATCCGATAATTGTTTTTCCCGATGGGCAAAGACTCGGGCTAATGTTATCACCAAGTCAGATATCGTATTTCTCCAAGTTAACATCACGCACAACAACCAAGGAGACTAATCATGCTCGATAAAGAAGTCGTAGAGAAAACAGTAAATCGCTGGCTGGATTGGAAAAATAAGAAAATCCAATACGGCCTGGATGTGGTGGAAATTTTCAAAGATGATCCGGATCACGAAATTTTCGAATCCATCCGGTACATCGAAGCCTACAAGCTCGCTTGCGCACGTTGCCATGAATCAGCCAGAATCTTGGCTCTTTTTCTCAAGAGAGAGTTGGGCGTGGAAACAACCGTCAAAGATGGTTCGGCCCTGCTTGCTCCTCGCTTCCTTGAATACTTCTTGGAAAATATGGGCAAGCCAAGAGACCGAGCCGATCTATACCTCCTGAATAGGGCCATTGATTTTAACCATTCTTGGTTAGAACTAGCTGACGGCCACACTATCAGTTACTGGCCACACATTAGAATCAATGACCAAATATTTGGCAAGGTCAGTATCGAACGACTCTTACTGATCTTTGAGCCAGGTAGCAATACCCGCCACCGGGCCGATGCTGAAGAAAAAATCATCAAAGACCGACCGGTTATTATTTATCCCAACGGAAAAAGAATTAAGTTTAGACTATCTCCCGAGGAAATTGAATATCTTTCTCACATTGACTAGCTTCAGCCATAGTACGGTTGGAGCTTTTTTATTTTCTAGGACAATTGACAATAAACCAAAAATAATCTATTCTTTCTCTGTCGCACTTTCAGTTACTAATCAGTAAAAATCCAAAAGGAGAGTTGATCATGAATTGGAAAAAAATCGGTCCCTCAAGAATAATTGGCGTTCTCATGTTAGCTGCCTTTCTGGTACTAGTTGTCATGGGCTCAAATCATGAGAATCAAAAACGCAAAGACACCATCGTTAAAATCGCCTCCGACCTCAAATCAGGCAAAGAAGTTTCTCTCCGTGATCTCGAAAAAGCCAAGGTCTTAGAAAATGAAGATCTGAGAGGTTATCTCATGTCCATGGAGAAATCCGAAGTAGAAGAAATCATCAAAATTCTCTCCAAGGAAAATCTCTTCGTCCGCTATCAGCAGAACCAAAAACCCGACTACAGGAAGTAGCCGGGCTTTTTATTTTATTCACGAAATTATTTTTTGACATTGCGACTTACTCGGATAAGTCCGGAGCAAGGCACGATTTCGATTTTTTGTTTTTCTAGCTTGTCAATAAACTGATTGACTCCTAACGAATCAGAAGACATGTGGCCAGCAATGACAACATTCAAATAATGTTTCATCGCTTCTTTGCGGCTTTCTTCTCCCAAGTGCATGCCGATAATTGTACCGATTCCAGCTTGAGAAATTTTTTCATACATATCTTTTGAGCCAGAAGTGCCGCCAGTGATTTCCGTCAAAGCAATTTTGCCGACTGAGTTATCGGCTGAACCAGCAAAGATTTTTGGTCCAGCTTTAAGCTTGACTGCCTCCGCATACTCTGGGATTTTCTTGAGCAAATCAATAATTTCTCCCACGGTTTCCGGCTTAGCCTTTTTAATTTCTTTATCCAGATAAATCGCTGCCAGATTATCGCATGGGGTATGAACGCAGATATAATTTATATTCAGAAGCTTGGCTGCATCAACTGCCCGATTATGATTGATTGGTGAAAGTCCGCGAGCGACTTCAGAAACTCGTTCTTTGGTAATCGCCTCAGCAATATTGATTGGCACGCCATACATTGCAAGCACTTCAGCCTGCAAATGCATCACACTGCTTAAATCTGCTAGAGCAATACTGTCTGGATGATGAGAAATGGCAGTGTCGCAGCCCAAAGTTTTAGCGAGCAAAATTTCTTGAACGCCAATATCGATGCCGACCAAAACTTTTTTAACTTCTTTGCCGTTGTCATATAGAATGCGAGTATCCGAATAAGGATTGGTCAAATTTTCTTGGTCAAACTCAGCTTTCTTTTCTTTGCCCAGCTTTTGATATTTTTCTTTTTGCTTTGCCAAGTTCTTTTTAACTTTTGCTTCGCCTCGTAAGTCGTTTTTGATACCAAGGTCGATTGCTAGATCGTAAATTTGTTTTAGAGTCATCATAAATTATATTTTTACAACTTCTAATTTAATTTTCTCGCCATTAATTTCAACTTCTTTGCCTTCGTTTTCTTGAGAATTAAATTCTTCGGTCAAAGTTGATTTCTTAAGCTCAGAAACGAGAGCGTCACTCGCAAAAACTTTGCCGATCACTTCGCCATCACTCTTCCATGAAGCTTTTATTTTATCACCGATAGTTAGTCCTTGTTTTTTGCGTTGATCATTGATCGCGCGAACGATTTCTCTGACCGCGCCTTCGATTTTTAAGTCTTCGGTAATAACCAAATCCAATTCAACTTTCATTGTCTCGCCTTTTTCAAAAACAACTTCTTTAACATTGACTTCATCAGCAACCAGGCTAGAAAATTCTGCAGACAGATTAAAACCAAAGGCAGTTAATTTGCCAAGTGGTTGACGGATCTTCATCCCAGCCTCAGCGCGAGCCCCAAGTCCTTGTTCTACCACCTTTCTCACTTGTTCCATTTGATCAATAACACTCTGATCAATCAAAGCTTGATTTGCCTCCGGCCATTTTTCCAAATGAACCGATTCTAATTTGCCTCCTAAATCTTGGTATAAATAATCGGAAGCAAAAGGCATAAATGGAGCCATAACTTT
>CAIVNC010000013.1 GCA_903907165.1 Candidatus Buchananbacteria bacterium | reverse complement strand
ATTTATACGGTTGATCTAAAAAATACCGCCATAAAAAGTACTCTTAGTCAGTATGGTGTATCTTCAGTGATACTGGGTCGGAACGGTTCGGTTTATTCAACCTCGATTAACGGAGTTGAGGAATTTTCTATGGGAGGAGATGATCTCTTGTTCCAAAGAAATTATCTTCTGGACATAGCTGGCTATGGTTATTCCACTGGCCCTGATCTAGCCTTCCGTGGAGCGATAATCCCAACCACCGTTTCAGTCTGGACGGCCTACCAGTAGATCGAGCAAAGTACATTTTAAAAATCTCGAGCCCTGCGATAATATCAACGGGCTTTTTTATTTGTTTAATAAATCGCCGATTGAGCGATTTTTTGCTATAATGAAGTCAAAGCTTGATCCGTCAGTTGGCGGAAAGCTGTTTATTGTGTTTGTATGATTTTTGAGAAAAAACAAATCAACGTTAATGGACGAAAAGTTTTTTATTGGGAGAAAAATCCTAAGCAAAAAGAAACGATAGTTTTGTTGCACGGTTATCCTGGCAGTCATGGAGGATTGCTTGGCCTGGCTAATGGCCTCGGAAATTATCGATTGATTATTCCAGATTTGCCAGCCTGCGGTTTATCAGAACCTTTAGTAGGAAAGCATAATTTAAAAAATTATAGTAATTGGCTCGATCTTTTTTTTAATTCTTTGAAAATAAAAAGACCAATTATTCTTGGACATTCTTTTGGTGCAAGACTCGCCATGGTTTTTAGCGTGGATAATCCAGAGAGAATCAAAAAGATAGTTCTTGTTACACCGGTTTCCAAGGTTGAGGGTTTGATTTCTCAAGCTGTTTCGATGGAATATGAAATTGCCAAAATATTGCCCAAGAATTATAAAAAAGCTTGGTTATTTAATGGCATTTATCGGGGAGTAGGCAATATGATTCTTTTTAAGTCAGTTACAGCCAAAAGAAAACAACAGTTAATAGCTAAAAGCAATAAAGACATAGATTGTCTTGATCCGGAAATAAATATTGAGCTGTTTGATGAATTTTACAAATTCAGCCTTATTCCGTTAGCTAAAAAAATAAAAATAGAATCGTTGATTATTGCAGGAGAGCTGGATGAAATCGCTCCTTTAAATTCAGTTCGAGAATTGGCAAAGCAATTGGTTGATTCTGAGTTTGTAGTCATGAAAGGCGCAGGCCATGTGGTCGTGGTCGAAAAACCTCTAACTGTAGCTGGTATTATCCGCAAATGGCTCCGATAGTTTTCGGGCCATTTTTTATTTTATGCTCCAAAATTTCCATTCGTGTGATTCATCTACGCCCCAGATTTTACCATGAAGAAAGTCGTTAAGATCACTGATAAAATGACCAGCGCCGAAGGCGATAAGTGGTATTCCGAACCAATAATTAAAATAAACGAAACCAGTAACGGCCAAAATAAAGCCGTACGTCCAATGATGAGGCCCCTTTATCTGTCCGCCATACTTATCCCCAAGCCGGCCAACGCCAAAGCCAAATAGGGAAAAAACTAAGGCGCTGATAATATTGATTATTAAATTCATATTTGTTTGTTGTTATTATAGTTTAGCATGTATATTATTAAATTAATATTAACTTAATTGTTTAATTATTAATTCTGAGTTAAAATGAAGTCATATTATTCAACTCACTCCCAAGATTTTAAGCTCAATAAATATTAAGTATTGATTTTTAAGTTTATGCCCAAAAAAGAATCTAAGCATAAGTACATTTTTGTAATTGGCGGCGTGATGTCGGGAGTAGGTAAGGGGATAACTACTTCTTCAATCGGCAGAATTTTGCAGTCTAAGGGGTACAAAGTAAATCCCATTAAAATCGATCCATATCTTAATGTAGATGCTGGCACGATGAATCCGACTGAGCATGGTGAAGTTTTTGTTCTCGATTCGGGCATGGAATGCGATCAAGACATGGGTAACTATGAACGCTTTCTGGAGTACGATCTAGGCAATGAGGATTACATGACTAGTGGCATGATCTACAAGCATGTCATCGAAAAAGAGCGAGCTCTTGGTTATCGCGGTCGTTGCGTTGAGGCTATTCCGGATATTACCAACGAGATTGCCAATCGATTTAAAAAATCGGCAGAAAAGAGCGGTTCAGATATTACTATCGTAGAAATCGGCGGTACGGTTGGCGATTACCAAAACATCTTGTTTATCGAGGCAGCGAGAAGTATGAAAATCAAAAATCCAGATAGTGTCTTGTTTATTATGGTCAGTTATTTGCCGGTCCCGGGAACTCTCGGTGAAATGAAAACTCGTCCGACGCAAAATGCTATTCATCAGCTCAATTCTTATGGTGTTCAAGCTGATTTGGTTGTTGCTCGTGGTGTTGCCCCTCTTGATCATCGTCGCAAAGAAAAGATTGCTATGAGTTGTGCTGTTCGCTCGGATGCAGTAATTTCGGCGCCAGACATTGAGAGCGTTTATGACGTGCCGCTTAATTTTGAGCGGGATAATATCGGCGAGCTGATCATGGAAATGTTGAATCTAAAGAAGAGAAAAGGCGCTCCTGGACTTAAAGATTGGCAATCATTTGTCAAGAAAACTAAAAGCTATAAGGGCGAAGTGAAAATCGCCGTCTTAGGTAAATATTTTGATTCAGGAGATTTTGTTTTTTCTGATGCCTATGTTTCAGTGATCGAAGCGATCAAGTATTCAGCTTATCATCTTGGCAAAAAGGCAAAACTAACCTGGCTTAATTCCAAAGATATTGAAAGTGGTAAAATGAAAGTTGAGGAATTATTAAATTATGATGGCGTGGTAGTGCCTGGAGGTTTTGGCGAGACAGGAATTGAAGGTATTATTTCTGGTATTAAATATGTGCGTGAAAATAAAATTCCGTATTTTGGTTTATGTTATGGTATGCAACTTTTGGTAATTGAATACGCTAGAAATGTTCTTGGTTTTAAAGATGCTAATACTGCCGAGATTAATCCAGAATCAAAACATTTGATTATTGATATTATGGCCGATCAGAAAAAGAAGTTAGTGGACGGAAATTATGGTGGCAGTATGCGTCTTGGCGCCTACAAAGCTGTTCTCAAGGAGGGGACGATTGCCAGCGAGGCTTATGGAGAAAAAAATATTTCAGAACGTCATCGCCATCGCTATGAAGTTAATCCAAAATTTATTGAGCAGCTAACTAAAAAGGGATTAGTTTTTTCTGGGACTTCGCCAGATAACAGATTGATGGAGATAGCTGAATTGCCAAAATCAAAACATCCGTTTTTTCTGGGCACTCAATTTCATCCAGAATTCAAGGCTAGGCCAACTAGTCCGCATCCGCTGTTTACGGCTTTTATGAAGGCAGTGATAAAGAAATAAGTTAAATATAAAAACAGCCCAGAAATTGGCTGTTTTTGTTTTATTTGCCTAAATTTAGGCAATATTGACAAAAAGTAATAAATGTTAGATAATGATTAGTCAGTTATGAAATTTGACAATTGAAAAACCAAAAAGAAAATCCAAAAAAGAAAGGAGGCTTTTGCTATGTCTAGCGAGGCTTGGTTGCGAAAAATGATCGCCAATATCGGCGAGGTCATCGTGATTATCGATGGCAATGGCATTAATCGGTACAAAAGCCCGAATACCAAAAAGTATTTTGGTTGGAATCCGGAAGAGTTAGTTGGTCAGCCAGCTTTGGACAATGTCCACCCTGATGATTTGGCTTCAGCTCAAGATTTCATTTTGAATCTGATGGCTGAACCGAACAGGGAGGGGACAACTCAGTGCCGGTATCGTTGCAAAGACGGAAGTTACAAATGGATTGAGTTTAAGGGAGTCAACCTTTTTCATGATCCTGATATTCAGGGGATCTTGGGGAATTACTGCGACATCACCGAGCAGAAGCAGAGGAAATCTTATCGGGAGATGAGCCGGGAGATTTTGCAAATATTAAACCGGTCAGAAAGCTTGTCTAGCTCCATGCATCAAATAATCGCCAAATTTAAAAAGCAAACCGGGTTCGATGCGATAGGCATCCGGCTTAAAGATGGCGATGATTTTCCTTATTTCGCTCAAGAAGGGTTTCCTGATGATTTTTTACTGTCAGAAAACACTTTGATCGAGCGGACGACAAATGACTGTCTTTGCCGGAATGAAGCTGGTGAGATCGATCTGGAATGTACTTGTGGCTTGGTTATTTCTGGCAAAGTTAATCAGGCCAGCTCTCTTTTTACTGAGGGTGGAAGTTTCTGGACTAATGATTCGGAGCCGTTACTTCAATTACCAGATGACCAAGATCCTCGCCATCATCCGCGCAACTTGTGTATTCACAAAGGCTATGCTTCAGTGGCGCTGGTGCCGATTCGTAGTAATAACCAGATCGTCGGGCTGATTCAGTTTAATGATCATCATCGTGGATGCTTCACGCTTTCGATGATTGAACTGTTGGAAGAAATTGCTTCACATATAGGAGAGGCTCTAATGCGCAAAAAAGCAGAAGAGGATCTTCGTCAGGAGCGATTATTTTCCAAATTGGTTTTGGAAAGTTTTCCAGGGATTTTTTATCTCTATACTTATCCGGAAAATCGTCTCGTGATGTGGAATAAGCAACACGAAACAGTTCTGGGTTTCGAAGCGGAAGAGATGAAAAATCGCTTGTCAACTGATTGGCATCGGCCGGAAGCGAAAGAAGCAGTTATTGAAGCGATTGAAAAGGTGATGAGGGTTGGTTATGGTTGTATGGAGGATAATTTGGTGGCCAAGGATGGCCATTTAATTCCGTTCTTTTTGACCGGAGCCAGGTTTGAGGCCAATGGCCAGTCGTATTTAATGGGTATAGGTATCGACATGACCGAGCGCAATAAGGCGATAGAAGAACTGAGAAGAAGCGAAGAATCTCTTCGGAAAATCGCCAGTCAAGTGCCAGGCCTGATTTACCAATATCGCATGTATCCCGACGGTAGAGGTTGTATGCCGTTTACCAGTCAAGCTGTTCGTGATTTATTCCAGGTTAGTTCGGAAGAAGTTAGTAGGGATTCATCAAGGGTGCTTAATACCATTCACCCCGATGACTATGTTAGGGTTATCGCTTCAATTAAAAAGTCAGCCGACGATCTGGAAGATTGGCATCAAGAATTTCGAGTGAAATTCAAAGACGACACCATTCTTTGGCTGTTAGGCAGTGCCATACCTCAAAGAGAGGAAGATGGCTCAACTCTCTGGCACGGTTTTATCGCTGACATCACCAATCTGAAGAAAACTGAAAAAGTGCTGATTGAAGCTGAGCGAATGAGTGCTACTGGCGAGATGGCTTCTTCTGTGGCTCATGATTTTAACAATGCTCTCCAGATGATATTTGGAAACTTGGAGATGGCCTCCTTGGTTCCGGATATTCCTCAGGGGGCGTTGGAATTTATTGAGTCGGCTGGAAATGCTGCTACTGCTGCCGCGTCCAGAGTTCGCCTGTTGCAACGTTGTGCCAAGAAAGGAAATAATGAACGGCACGTGGCAATTGATATTAATCAGTTGCTAAAAGAAGCCATCTTTCAGGCTAGTCCACTCTGGAAAGACAAGGCTCAAAGGGATGGTCGGATGTTTTTATTCCAGGAAGATTACGGCAAAATCAGATCAATTGATGGAGATGTCGGTGAAATTGGTAGTGTCTTTCATAATCTTCTGAAAAATTCTATTGAGGCCATGCTTAATGGAGGAAAAATATCCATTAAAACTGGCGTCAATGGCAAAGAAGTTTATGTCAGGATTACCGACACTGGAATGGGTATGAGTGAAGAAACGCGAAAGCGGATTTTCCAACCGTTCTTCTCCACCAAAGGACTCGAATCTGGTCGCGGTCTCGGCATGTACGCTGTGTATTCCATTATCAAGGATCACGGTGGCAAAATCGACGTCGTTGAAACGGTTCTTGGTAAAGGAACGACAATCGAGGTTACATTTCCGTTCGGTCAAAGAAATGGAAGTAGTGTCGAGGAAGATGCTTTTGGTTCGTATCAGATTGCCGCTCGCGTGCTTCTAGTGGATGACGAAGACGCTATTAGGGGTCTTATGAAGAGACAGCTGGAAAGCATGGGGCACTTCGCTGATACGGCTGGAAGTGGTCAGGAGGCGTTGGATTTTCTACATGATAACGCTTACGACCTAGTCATCACTGACATCGGAATGCCCGGCATGAGCGGGTGGCAATTGGCAGGGATTATAAAATCAAGACATCCCGGTCAGAAAGTCGCCATCGTTTCCGGTTGGGGGGCTAGCGTTACCCCAGAAGAGAGAGAAAAATATGGGGTCGGTTATGTCTTAGGTAAGCCGACTACCATGAAGGAACTTAGAAATTTGGTTGGAGAGGTTCTTCAATCGAAAATCTAAATCGCACCTTGTTTGCTCATTGCCTCGGTATCGCAGTTGATACCGAGGCTTTTTATTTTTCAAAAATATTAAAATTATATGACTATTGACAAAAATACGATATGAGAGCATAATATAAAAAAGAGGCAAAATTGCCTAAAGTATAAGAAAATTATTAACTAAAAACAAAATTATGTGGTATTGGATTGGTTTGGCGGTCATTTTGTTCTTGGCTACATCACTCAAGGTAGTTAAGCAATATGAACGCGGAGTTGTTTTCTTTCTGGGAAAATACACCGGTATTAGAGGTCCTGGTTTAATCATCTTGATTCCGATCTTTGAATTGATGACTAGAGTCAATCTTCGAACGATTACCATGAACATTCCGTCTCAAAAGATTATCACCAAAGACAATGTCTCTATTGATATTGCCGCTGTGGCTTACTATTTGATTGTTGATCCGACTAAATCAGTTATCGCTATTGATAATGTTTATCAGGCAGTAAATCAAATCAGTCAGACAACCGTCAGAAACGTGGTTGGTAAATTCAGCCTTGATCAATTGCTCTCTCAGACTGCTGATATTAATGAAGAAATTAAAACTGTTATTGATAAGCACACTGAACCATGGGGCGCTCAGGTTACTGCCGTGGAAATCAAAGACATTACTTTGCCAGATAACATGCAACGCGCTATGGCTAAAGAAGCTGAAGCTGAAAGAGAAAGACGCGCTAAGATTGTTGCCGCTGAAGGTGAATTCCAAGCCGCTCAAAAGCTTGGAGAAGCCGCTGACATTATTGTTCAGCATCCAGTTGCTTTACAGCTTAGAACTTTGCAGACTATGGCCGAGATTAGTGTAGAAAAGAATTCCACTATTATTTTCCCAGCTCAGTTTATGACTACTGTAGGTGATGCCATTAGAACCGTCGCTTCTGATGTAATGAAGAAATAATTCCAGACAACATAAAAACACTCCCAATCTCGGGAGTGTTTTTAGTTTATTTTTTCTTAGCTATTTTTGTAGTTTTTACAACTGGCTTTTTGACCACTTTTTTCGCGACAATTTTTTTCTTAACTACTTTCTTAGCTGTTTTAATAGGAGTAACTTTTTTGACAACCGATCTAGTAGAGTCAACAATTTTGGTGGCAGTAATATTGTCGTCTTTGGTCGGGCCGTAAATGGTTAGTTTATCGCCAACTTGAATTTTGGAAAAATCAACATTTAAAACCTTGCTACCGTCTACAAAATATTCACTTTGATCATTGCCGCTTAAATCTATGGTGGTGCCATCAGTTGAAGAAACAACTCCAACAGCGGCTAACATAGTACCCATCATACCCTTGGTGCGAATAGGGCCTCTAGTTTTGGCGAAGGTTATGCCTGGTAATAGTATTATGCCGATTCCGACAATGAGAGCGAATTTTTTGTATTTGTCCATGATTTTTTAAGGTTATTAAAAAAAATAAAAAACAGCTTTTAAGCTAGTTTAATTTAATTATATCATAATTTAGAAAAATGAAAATAGTTAGTGGCCTTGCAATTATTGATAAAATGTGTTAGAATTTAAGCGTTAAAAATCAAATACCCACGAGCGGGTGTTTTTAATTCCATAAGTATTAAATTAAGCAGAAAACCATGGCCGAAGAAGTAGTTTTGAGATTTGACGATGTCGTCTTTGAATATGTAAACAAAAAGCCCATTCTTGATGAGGCTAGTTTTAGCGTTCGTCGCGGATCCAAAATTACGCTCATGGGTCAAAATGGTGCTGGCAAAAGCACATTATTTGGCTTAATTAAGGGGGATTTAAAGCCAAAAGAAGGCAAAATTTCTATTGATGCTGGAGCAACTATTGGTACGGCTAGTCAGACTATGGATCGAGCTTATTTTGATTTAACTTTGGAAGAATATTTTGAAAAAGCTTTTGAAGTGGTGCCATCAGGCATGAAAAGCAAAATCAATAAAGTAATGGAAGCGGTTAATATTGATATTCCGACTGATCGTAAAGTTGGCAATTTGTCTGGTGGTCAGCAAGCTAGGTTGCTTTTAGCTTTTGCTCTTATTCAAGCCCCAGATATTTTATTGCTGGATGAGCCGACCAACAATCTAGATCAGGAAGGCATTGATCATTTGATTACTTTTTTGGTGATGTATGACAAGACGGTGATCGTAATTTCTCATGATGCTGATTTCTTAAACTGTTTTACTGAAGGCGTTATTTATCTAGATGTTTTCACTCACAAGATGGAAAACTATGTCGGCGACTATTATTCAGTGGTTGAAGAAATTGCTAATCGTATCGAACGTGAAGAAAAGAAAAATGCTCAGGCGGAAAAAGCCATCAAAGACCGTAAAGAAAAAGTGAACTTTTTTGCTAATAAGGGTGGTAAGATGCGTCGTTTGGCCGCTAAGCTCAAAGAAGAAACGGAAGATTTGGAGGATAATATGGTTGACGTTCGAAGAGAGGATAAAACTATTAGAGATTTTAATATTATTGAACAAAATGTTATTGGTGAAGTAGTAACGATTAAATCAGTCGTGACTTTTTATCAACATCAACCACTTCTTAAAGAAGTTGATCTGACTTTGCGCAAAAAAACTCACATGTTGGTTTGTGGACCGAACGGAGTAGGGAAGAGCACGTTTTTGCGATCACTAGTTGCCGGTACGGCCGAAGGCGCCACGATTTTGCCAGGCACGATTGTCGGTTATTATAGCCAAGATTTTTCTCAACTTGATTTTAATGAAACCGTTTACGATTCTTTGCTGGCAGTTAAGACCGAAGAAAATACTGTTCAAGAAATGAGAGCCATTGCCGCTGGATTTTTAATTAATGGCGAGTTGATGGGCAATACAGTTGGCAGTCTTTCTGAGGGTCAAAAAGGATTATTGTCTTTTGCAAGATTAGTTTTAATGCGACCAGGATTACTCATTCTTGATGAGCCGACTAATCATATTAATTTCCGCCATATTCCAGTGATTGCCGAGGCGATTAATAGCTACGAAGGCGCCATGATTATGGTTAGTCATATGGCCGATTTCGTTAAAGAAATTAAGATTGACGAATATTTGGATTTAGGAAAAATTTAAAAACTAGATTATAAAAAGACTCAAGGGATTGAGTCTTTTTTATTTGAAATGGTGTCGGCAGTTTTTTTGTGTTATAATATAGCCAATATTCATAACCATAAACTTATGAAAAAAGTTGTAGTTTTGGCGTTAGCTGGACTCTTCTTTTTTGCTTTGCCAACAATAGCAGCGACCAAGAGTTCTGCTACTGATTTAGCCAAATGCAATGCTGATAACAAAGCTTCAATTGATAATGCTACTACTGTTTATAATACGGCGGTAAAATTAGCTAACGATAATTATATTACGAGAGTGGCAACAATAAATAGTGATTATGACAATAGCATTGCCTCGGCCACAGATCAGTATAATGCAAATTTAAATTTGATTGTCCAGACTTACAATGACGCGGTTAGTAAGGCTGGTAGTGATTACGATACCACTGTCAAATTAGCCAATGATAATTATGATGCTAGTGGTGATCAAATTGCAACTGATTATAATAACGCTGTAATTGAGGCTAATAAAATAACCGATAAAAAGAAAAAGGCAGCAGCCTTAAAAACGGCGACTAGTAATCAGACAGCTGCCCTAAAAGTTGCCAGCAATGTTAAGGCCGTCGCCATAAAAACGGCTGGCAAAAATAAAACTACAGCCTTGAATACCACTAGTAACTCCAAAAAATTAGCAACTAAACAGGCAATTACTGCCAAGACCGCAACTATTAATGCTGCTAAAATTAAAAAAACAGCTGATGCTAAGACTGCTTTGGCTCAAAAAAATTTAGCTTTAAAAGTCGCGTCTGCCGATTTAACCAAGGCGAAATCTGATGCCAAAGCCACTCTTGCTGTTTGCAAGGCCACGCCATCAATTATTGCTGTTATTCCGCCTTCGAATAATCCGGTCACTTCAACTATTCCTATTTTGACCTGTGACTCTGGATTTCATTTGCAAAACAATCTATGTTTATTGGACGTGACAACTACGCCAACAAGTACTGCTCCCATTACAAATTCGACAACAACGGCGACTACTACCGTTAGCACCACCCCTTCTCTGGCTACTTGTAGTGCTGGTTATTATTTATCAAATGGTTCTTGCGTAGCCACAACTCAGGTTGGTGATACTGATTGCAGTGTGGTTTTGGATGGCATTAGATATACTCTTAGTCCTTGTTCTTTTGAAACTTCCTTTACAAATGGCAGTGGCGATCAGCCTTTTAATTTTAGCATTTTAGCCAGTGATAAATCGGCATCTTATAGTTATGGTTTAATTAATCCGCCCGTTGGTTTGCCAGAAAATTCTATTTATCGTTCCGAGTTTGGTGATAATTCGGTTGAGCAAAAAATTTCCAGCAAATTAAATGACTCGATTTTAAATAGTGATTCCGGATCGGCCAAAATTTACCAAGGATATCTGCCTGTCTACATTGATAGTGACTTAAATGATAGCTCTAGCACCTCAGATTATTCTTCAACTAAAATTCTGAAGTTAAATTTTAAAGTTACTGTTAATCCTTAATTAGTTGATCTTTATGAATTTACTAAAATTTGAGTTTAATCATAAAAAATTGGCTGTTTATCTGAGGGATGAGGCTGATGTCAGTGTTCAAGCGGAGATTTTTAAATGGCGGGAATACCGTTCGGCTGAGTCCTTGATAAAAGAGGCGGAATATCCTATTATAGACGTAGGAGCCCATATTGGGCTTTTCACTTTGTATGCTTTGGCGCTCAATCCGACAGCTAGAATTTTTGCCCTAGAGCCAGAAAAAGCCAATTTTGAATTGTTTAAAAAAAATCTTCAGCTTAATCATGCTAAGGCGGTAACTGCAAATCAGTTGGCATTGGCTGGAAGTTCTGGAATTAGAGATTT
>CAIVNC010000012.1 GCA_903907165.1 Candidatus Buchananbacteria bacterium | reverse complement strand
TGATTACAAACGGGTTGTGTCATCCCCGCGTAGGCGGGAATCTATTCAGACTCACCTTTGAAACATTATTCTCTTTATTTATAAACCAATCAGTCATTCACAGTATTTAATGGATCCCCGCCTACGCGGGGATGACATAAAAACAATCATATGAATATAGGTGTCCATGTTTCTGCTGCTGGCGATCTCAGCCTCGCCCCTATTCGTGCCGAAGAAATCGGTTGCGAGTGTTTTCAGTTTTTTTCCCGGCCACCTCAAGGCGGCCCCGGCAAAGAAATCACTCCTGAACTAGCCAAAAAATTCAGAGAAAATTCAGAGAAGTTTCAAATGCCTTCTTATCTTCATGCGCCATATTATATTAATCTAGCTTCGGCCGAAGGACGTATTTATCACAGCTCAATTTCTATTTTAAGAGAGGAATTGGAACGAGGATCCAAACTTGGGGTTAAATATTTAATGTTCCATATAGGCAGCTCCAAAGACCTTGATCGCCAAGAAGCGCTTGATAAAGTTACGGAAGGAATTTTTCAAATCATGGAAAATTACAAAGGTTCCACGGAATTATTGATTGAAATTGCCGCTGGCTCTGGCAATGTTATTGGCGCAAATCTTGAAGAAGTTGAAGGGATTTTAAGCCATCCTAAATTAAGTAAATTTAAAATCGGTGTTTGTTTTGATACTTGCCACGCCTTTGCTTCCGGCTATGATCTGCGCGATGAAAAAACCGTCAAAGCAACATTCGCTAAATTCGATAAAATCATCGGTCTTAAAAAATTAAAGCTGATTCACGCCAACGATTCTATGGCCGATTTTGATTCCAAAAAAGATCGTCATGAACATATCGGCCATGGCAAGATTGGCCTCAAGGGATTTAAGGCTATTGTCGCTTTTGCCAAAGAACAAAACATTGATATGATTCTGGAAACTCAGCATGATGAACTCTTGGCCGAAGACATTAAAATTTTAAAAAAATTAAGAGGAAAGAAATAAATGAAAATCGCCGTCATCTCTGATTCCCACGACAACTTTGCCAACATTGAAACATTCTTACTTTGGATTAAAGATAATCCAGTTGATTTGATTATTCATTGCGGAGATATCGCCTCGGCCGAAGCAGTTATGCAACTAGCTAATGGTTTCGTTGGACCTCTTCATTTTGTTTACGGCAACGCTTGTTTTCAAGAAGAAATAGAAAGTAAATGTAAGAAAATAAAAAATGTTTTTCTCCATGGCAAGATTGGCACTCTAGAATTGGACGGCAAGAAGTTTGCTTTCTGCCATTTTCCTGACTTGGCCAGAGATTTAGCGATGGAAAATGACTATCAAGTTATTTTTCACGGCCACACTCACAAACCCTGGGAAGAAAAGTTAAACGATTGTTTGATTCTTAATCCCGGCACTCTCGCTGGACTATATTATCCTGCTAGCTTTGCGATTTATGATACTATGACCGGCAAGCGCGAGCTAAAAATCTTAAGCCAACTCAAATGAAAGAAATAATTATCCAAGCTAAACCTAATGCCAGCCAGAATAAAGTCGAACAGATAGATGAAACTCATTTTAAAGTCTGGCTCACCACCTCGCCAATTGATGGCAAAGCCAATACTGCTCTCATCAAGCTCTTGTCGGAATATCTAAAAGTCCCCAAGAGCCAAATCACTCTCAAGCGCGGCCAAACCGCTAAAACTAAGGTGTTGATAATTTCCGGATAAATCGGCTTGTTAAAAGGCCGATTTTTGATTATAATGCTATCACCCTCTAAAAATTGGGCTTTAAAACTACAACATTTTAGCTAAATTTAGCTAAAAACACTCAATAAAGTTGTAAATATACTTGACAACTTCATTTTATTGTGATACGATTGGGTATTACTTTACAAGGATAGTATCTATCATCCTGTGGGCACGACAAGCATGGGAACTATGAGGAGGATCATTTTGGTTCGCAAGGACTCGAATTTTGCCTTTAAATAATTTCTTTGTCTACAGGATAATGGATAGTATCCGACTATCTGCGGGCCGACAAAAAATAAAAAATAAATTTGTCACCTTCCATAACAAATTTGAGAAATCTTTTATTTTCTCTCTCGCTTGACCGGGCTGCTACGGCTAGGCACGACAAGCATGGGAATTTTTGTGAGCTTTTTTCTGGCTTCGGCTAGAAGGATGCTCAATAAAAATTTTCTTGCCTGGCCCTAATAGCCCAGTCAAGTTCTGGTCCGCAGTTATACTGATATTATCCAAATTAAAAAAATCCCCGCGATTAGCGAGGATTTTTTGTTTGCAAAAAATATTAAAAGGATTATACTACATTTAAGCTTACAAGTCGTACATTAGGCAAATCCAACCGGAGGCATGGGAGACATATCATGGCTGGAGAACAGTAAATGGGAAGTATGTCCATTAAGCGCTTTAAAAAGTTGGTACCGGGGGCCAGAAAACTCAACATCCTTGCCGGCTTCGCCTGTGGTATGACCACTGAAGCAGAAGTCATTGAATATGGGAGCCGGGCCATCAGTAGAATGAATGATTTACTTCCTCGCATTGCGGCAATGAAAAAAGCCAAGGGAATCAGACAATACCACCCCAAGAGATGCCGCCACTAAAATCCATGGCGATCACGCCAAGCAAAACAAAAAACCATCGAGGCAGTACGCTTGATGGTTTCTTTATTTTCCTTAAAAATGTTTTCCTTTGCCTGTAATCATCCTAATCTTCTCTGTCGCGACGGTAATGTTTAACGGCGCTTTAATAACTCTCTTTTCATCAGTGATCAAAACTGGCAGGGGACTAGAGCAGGTCACTTTCAGATTAGTAATTTGTAAATGGCTCAAATAACTCTTAACTTTCTTCCACATTTTCTTTTCCGTGTTTTCAATAAAAACATCGAGCCGGTTATCATCCGGATAAGAAATGATATTATAACAATTATTCAAATTACTAATGTTCACAATACTGTCTTTTTCTTTGAGCGAAATGAAATAGTCGCCGTTAAACTCCAAATCAATGTTCTGGCCAATCATCTCAAGAGATGTCAGGAAATAATAATCATTAACTTTGCCTAAATCCAATTTCTTAACAATACGTCCAGACAAAATATCACACGCAGCTTCACCAGCAGGGATATTAAACAGCTTACTAATTGGTGTCGGTTCAATCGGAATATAGCCAATGGTCAAATTCAAATCAATCGAAGTATTAATCATCTGACTCAAGGTCTTGTCATCGCCAACTACAACCATCGTCTTTACTCCGCGCTTGATTTCTTCAACCAGCACCTGATGGATATTTTTCAAAAATGACAGACGATGAATCTTGCCGCCAATACCTAAATCGGTTAAGCGGTTCTCAATGCGTTCTATTGCCGGAGCATATTTTTTGTCGCCAAGAACAGAATCGTAAATGTAATAATACATAGATTGAAGGCTATAGCCTCTCGGCTCTATAATTATTTCTTGATTTTCTTGGCTTGGTCTTCGTCGGATTCTTCTTGATCAGGCAAAGCAATCTTTTCTTGCTTGGCGGAGTCAGGGCGAGCTGATTTAGTTTTCTGATCACCCATTTGGCATTTGCCGTTAAAGGCGCAACCAGCGGCAATGATCAAAACATCAGTCTTGATATCGCCAAAAATTCTGGCGGTGGCAGTCAGTTCCAATTTGCCATTAACTTTGATATTCCCTTGAACCTCTCCAGAGATCAAAGCATTGTCAGCGGAAATGTTAGCAAAAATCTTGGAGCGAGAACCGATGCGCAAGTTTTTGCTAGTTTTGATAGAGCCGCAAACAGTGCCTTCCACGATAATATTGCCTTCAGTGACAAAATCGCCTTCAACTTTTACGGATGGTCCAATAATGGTTTCCATTTCTTGTTGAGTGATAGGAGCCGTGGACGGGCTA
>CAIVNC010000011.1 GCA_903907165.1 Candidatus Buchananbacteria bacterium | reverse complement strand
TCGTTTCTCGAGAAGATTCAGGTCATCGGGAAGGATCTCGGCGTGATTTGATTTAGGTATTTTTACATTCATATAGATAAATCCAATCGACTGAACAAGGAAGGTGTAATCATGAAAGACGAAAAAATCATAATCAGGTTGGCTGAACTGGCTGACGTGGAAGAGATTGAGCTCTTAGAAAAGGCGGTCTGGCAGGAATTTCCCGCTTCGGCTGAAAAGATTTCCAGCCGGATCAAGATTTTCCCCAAGGGTAGCATTCTGGCCATTGAAAAAGAAACGGGAAGAATCATCGGTTATTTGTCCATCATGTTAGTGGATCAGGAAGCCGAAGAATTTTCTCACTCTTGGGATGGTATTACCGCCAATGGTAAGATCACCAACCACAATCCCAATGGCAAGTATATGTACGGTGTTAATCTCACCGTTGCCAAGGGGTGCAGTGCCGGTCTTGAACTCCAGATCTATGCCTGGGCAACGATCGCTATCGGGATGAATCGTCGGGGTTGCTTTCTCGGTTCACCGATGCCTGGCTTTGCTGTTTATAAAGCGAAGCATCCGGAAGTTTCGGCCGAGGATTACGCCTTGCGACTCAAAAGAAAAGGCAAACCCTTTGATCCGGAGCTTGCTTACTACGAATCGGCTGGATTCAAGGCTCTGCGAGTTTTGGAGGACTATGAGCCGGACAGCAAGAGTCTCAATTACGGCGTTCTGGTGTATTGCCGGAACATCTTTTACAACTGGCCGTGCCGCTGGTTGATTGCCTGGTTGGTGAAAAAGTTCGGGTTTAAGCTCCTGAAGAAGTTGGGGGTTTGAAACCAGAATGGTATTAATCTTGATAGGTGAGAAATAGCTAATAACTATTTTCTCACCTTTTTTATTTGAAAAAAATTACAATAAAAAAATCCAGCAAAACTACGAGTTTGCTGGATTGGTAATGAGTTGATCGTCACTAATTAGTCTTGGCAGTGACAGGTCAAATCGTCAAATAGAGAAAGGTCATGACTTTGGCGGTACTGCTCAATTGCTTTGATAATTCTATCATTGCAAGATGGGCAGCTTTTGGGAATGGCGATTGGCGGCGGATCATCTTCGAAACCCCCAATTCTAATTGGACCGAGGTGAGCCGTGGCCTTTATTACTTTGAGTATTGACCAGAGGTTGGGCGGTTGATATTTGCCTTGTTGATAGAGATCGTGCATGACTGTACCTTCTTGAATGAAGGCGCAGGACAAGGCAATCTCACTGACTCCAACCCGAAAGCAATATTGGATGGTTTTAATAGCATCCTCGATAGCTTCATTTTCGCTTAGTTGCATTGGCTTAAGAAAAACATAGGCCAATGACTGCGCGCCATTTTCTCTGATGGTTTGAATGGCTTGCTCAAACTGTAATCTGCTCATGCCTTTGTTAAGGATAGAGTTTCGGACAGTTTCGTCGGCTGATTCCAGGCCAATGCCAATCTGCAAAGTCTTGCCGTTGAGTAATTTTATCAGAGGAGCGATAGTCTCGTCCTTGATAAAATCCGGCCGGCTTTCCACGAAGACTTTTTTGATCGTGGGGTGTTGGCCGACGTGACGGCAAATAGTTTTTTGCAGCGACAGAGGAATTTCCGCCTTTGCCTTAATGGGATTAAATCCAGAGTTGAGAAAATTGCCACCATTGTAGATGGTCATGTTTTCCGGATTCTGGTTTTTTATTCCCCAGTAGCCAAGCCAGTACAGAAGGTGGAGTGCTAGTCCGCCGAAGTACTTGGTGATCCAGGCAAATTTTTGCTTGCCTGAGGTCGGACCGTTAAATCCGCACATGGTACAGCCACCGCACTTGAGGTACCAGTGGCAGAGGCTAAGGGCCGGAAGCAAAAGAATCCAGCGCTTAGTCATTTTTTTCTTCTGGGGATCAAAAAAATCGTCCACAGCCGAAAAGTCATCCCAGATTTTACTCATGATTTATTTCTCCTTTGATTTGGTTCTTGGTTTGAAGGTGCGAACAACTAGATATCTTACATCATTTATTAAATTTTGTCAAGAGTAATGAGTAATAAATATTTTTTTGTGGTATAATATATTTAATAATTTAAAAAAAATATTTTATGGTTGGTTTAGCAACTATCTCTTTTATTATTTTGGCTATGGTCATTCTTGGGCTGTTAGTTTTTTTAAATAGTCCAAAAGAAAAAATAAGCAGAATTTTTTTATTCATGACTTTTTGGATTTCGATT
>CAIVNC010000010.1 GCA_903907165.1 Candidatus Buchananbacteria bacterium | reverse complement strand
GGGAAGGACTCGTGCTTGGACTCGCGGCACCTACTACATCTATTCCGGCCTTGCCACCTTCTCTTGCTAATTTTTCTACTAATTCTTTGGCCCTCTTAATCCCAGATGGGGACGTTGCAAATCTAACTTTCTAAAAAACCTAAGCTCAAAAATTTTTACAACCCAAAAACTGAGAAATTTTGTTATTTTTTTGAGTCAAATTCGATTAATTTTTAGTAAATTTCTTAGCAAGTTTGTAAATTTTGGTGATTTGGTGAACGATTGGCGCACCGCTCCCTTGTTCATGTCGCGAGAGGTGGTAGATCGGTAATTAAGTTTAGAGAATCGTTGGTTAACACTACGAGCCTTTTGAGGTTGAAGGCAATTGTTTGCATGAAGGCGTGGAACTGATTCTTGGCGAGTCCGCGGTATTTTGTTCTTTTGCTTTGGTTACTGAAGACTCTCTCGTAAGGGGATCGGAGGCAAGCATACCAGCGGTCAAGATCGTGATTCTTGTCTTTCATGTTATTCTTTTTGATGGCGCAGAGGTGAAGATTTCTTGCCTTTGCGACCGCTTGAACATTGGCGTCGCAATAGCCTTTATCTCCATGAACCGCTCCAGATTTTGGAGCAACATGTTTAAAACCTTTGGAATCAATCACGTTGGCGTGAGTGATGGCAACCTTGTTGATCATCCCTGATTGCATGTCTACGGAGACATGCTTCTTGTAGCCGTACCAGAATTTCTTTTTGCTCTTGGCTCCGAATCTTGCGTCCTTGTCTACAGCGAGTTTGGAAACATTTTCATTGTTTAGTTTCTCGAGTTTATCAGCGATTATTTTATCTTTTTCTTCAGCTTTTTTTGCAGGGGAAGTGTGATTGCTTAGCTTCTCGAGTCTTTTCTCGATTAGCTGATCGCGCTCTTTCCAAAGATTTGCTTTGGAGATGAGGTGAGTTGCGTCAATGAAGGTAAAGACTTCGGCAATGTAACCCTGAGCTTTTAGTTGATCACGAAGGAGGGAGAATATTTTGGAAAGTTTATTGGTTCCAATTCTCGATCTAACTCTGCTAAAGACACTGTGGTCAGGGGTTTTGTCGGTTAATCCGAATTGGCAAAACCATTTGGAGGCATTGTTCTCAGAAATGAATTTCTCAAGTTCTCTGTCGCTTAAATCTTCAAGAAATTGAATCAGAAGGCATAGAAACATGCGGAAGATTCCATAACCCTTGTGGTCATAATCTGCTTCGAGTCTTTCGAGCTCTATTCTGACTGACTCAAGATTCCACAGAGTTTGGAACTTTCTGTAGATGTGATTGCTTGGAACTAAATCTTCCAAACAGATCATCTCCATTTGTTTTGGTTCGAAGGACATGAGTTTTTTACTATTTCTTGCTAAAAAGATTGCTGATTTAAAAGAATCAGAAGTGCCAAGAGAGCTAGGAAACAGTAGCTTCAGACACTTTTAATAACAAGAAAAATAATTAAAAAATTAAGGAAAATTTATGAAAGAAAGTTTAGGTGATTTGCGACAGCCCCTTAAATCAAAATTATTCCCTTCTTTAGCGAGCCATGCTCGCAAGAAAGCGCCACATTCCCATTCGGGAATTATTGGCAGAATTTCCTCAAAAACCTTTAAATCAAAATTATTC
>CAIVNC010000009.1 GCA_903907165.1 Candidatus Buchananbacteria bacterium | reverse complement strand
CAATCCGACAGCTAGAATTTTTGCCCTAGAGCCAGAAAAAGCCAATTTTGAATTGTTTAAAAAAAATCTTCAGCTTAATCATGCTAAGGCGGTAACTGCAAATCAGTTGGCATTGGCTGGAAGTTCTGGAATTAGAGATTTGAGTTTGGGCGAGGATAATCACAATCATAGCTTGCTCTTGTCGGAAAAGAAAACTAAAGTTCAAAAAATCAAAGCTTCTTCGCTGGTTGATTTCTGCACTAAGAATGGCATTGAAAAAATTTCATTGCTGAAAATGGATATTGAGGGAGGGGAGTACGAAGTTTTTTATAGCTTAGAGCCGGATGACCTAATGATGGTTAAGGCGATCATTATGGAGTATCATGATTTTCCGGCAAAGAAGCATGATGTTATTGTTGATTTGTTGCGCCAAAGAGGTTTTGGCATTCAAAAGTTTCCCTCCAGCTTTGAAAAAACCATGGGTTTTATCTTGGCTACTAATAAAAGATTAAAGTAATTGATGAAAAAGAGACTTTTAAAATATAAAAAATATATTTGGCCGGCAGTAGTAGTCATTGCCGTTTTATTTTTGTTTGTTTCTTTGGTAATTAGTCCAATGGCTGGGTCGACTAGAAAATTAATGATTGATAATTGGAATAATTATGAAAAAACAGAAGCTCATTTAAGCGCCCCAAAACAGATCGCCAATGAATATGATGCCAAGGAGAAAATAAATGAGAATAATGTAATTGAGATTGTTAGTTCTACTATTGTCACTTCGACTTTTTCTAGTACTACCTCTGATCGTCATAAAAATAAAATTGATGGTGATAAAAAGAGTATTGAAGAAAAAAACAGATACGGTGATTATTGCTTGCTAGCTCCTGTTTTGACTTATCATCATATTGCTCCAGAATCAGAGGCTTTGAGGGGTGGTTGGCAGACTCTAAATGCTACGGACGAATATTTTGAAAAGCATCTAGTATATTTACGAGATCATAATTATAATTTTGTTAGTGCTGAGGCTTTGGCTCTGAGTTTGCGCGGAAGAAGAAATAATTTAGGTGTCAGGCCGGTAGTTTTAACTTTCGATGATGGTTACGATGATGTCTATAATTACGCCTACCCCATTGCTAAAAAGTATAAGGCTATTATGAATCTGATGATTCCGACAGCGCTTATTGGTCAGTCTGGATATATGACTTGGGATCAGCTTAATGAAATGAAAAAGTCTGGCTTAGTGTTTATTTATAATCACACAGTCACTCATAGTAATTTAACTCAAGACGATCCAGATCAGATTGATTATCAGGTTAATTTTGCTCAAAGACGCTTGAATGAAATGATGGGGCCAACGCCAAAGATTTTCACCTATCCTTACGGTGGAGTTAGTGATGTGGCTATTGAAAACTTGAGGCAGAATCAATTTTTGGCGGGATTTTCTACTTATCAGGGCTTTGATGAATGTCTATCTCAGATCTATATTCTAAAGAGAAAACGAGTGTTTAACGAGGAATTAAGCGCCTACGGCCTGTAACTCTTGCTTTTTTTCTTAATTTGTGCTATAGTTTTGGTGTCTTATATTGGCCGGCTGATTAAAGCCGGTTTTAATGTCAATTATCATGAACAACCTCAGAAACATCGCGATTATCGCCCACGTCGATCACGGCAAAACTACGCTCGTGGATGCTTTGTTGCGCCAATCCAAAACCTTTTTAAATAAGGAAATGATCGATCAAATCTGTATTATGGATAGCAACGATCTCGAACGTGAACGCGGAATTACTATTTTTTCCAAAAATGCCTCAGTTCATTATAATGATTATAAAATTAATATCATTGATACTCCCGGCCATGCTGACTTTGGCGGTGAGGTTGAGCGCGTCCTTAATATGGCCGATGGCTGTTTATTGCTCGTTGACGCCAAAGAAGGCCCGATGCCTCAAACTAGATTTGTTTTGAAAAAAGCTTTGGCCATGGGTCACAGAATTATTGTCGTTATTAACAAAATTGATAAGCCAGATGCTCGTCTTGATTATGTTCTCGACAAGACTTTTGATTTATTCGTAGAGCTTGGCGCTAACGACGAAACTTTAGATTTCCCAGTTATCTATGCTTCAGCTAAGGCTGGTCTTGCTGGACTTGGTGAAGATCTTAGCGAAATGAAAGATATTACTCCAATTTTTGATACTATTATTAAAGAAGTTAAGGCTCCAGGTGGTGATGATGAAAAACCTTTGCAATTACTGATCACTAGTATCGTCGGCGATAACTTCAAGGGACGTATTGGTATTGGTAAAATCTATAATGGCAAAATTAAAGCTGGTCAAGAAGTTATGCATATTGACAGAACCGGCCATATGAAAAAATTCCGCTTGATGGCTCTCATGGGTTTTGAAGGTTTGGCTCGTTTGGATATTGCTGAAGCCACAGCTGGTGATATCGTAGCGATTGCTGGTATTACTGAAATTAATATTGGTGAAACTGTCGCTGATCCAGCAAATCCAGTCGCTTTGCCGTTACTTGATGTTCAAGAACCAACAGTCAAGATGACTTTCTTAGTTAATGATTCTCCTTTCGCCGGCAAAGAAGGTCAATACTCAACTTCTCGTCAGATTCGCGAACGTTTGTTCAAGGAACTCGAAACAGACATGGCACTTCGCGTTGAGGATACTGATGACGGCCGTTGGATCGTTTCTGGCCGTGGTGAATTACATTTGGCAATTTTAATCGAACGTTTACGCCGTGAAGGTTATGAATTCCAAGTCATGATGCCTCAAGTTATTGTTCACGAAGAAGGTGGCAAGAAATTTGTGCCTTACGAAAAAGTTTTTGTAGAAACCCCGGATGATTACGCTGGCGCTGTTATTCAGAAGCTTGGCAGCCGAAAAGGCGAACTCAAACATATGCATTCTAGTGATGGCATTTCTCATTTGGAATTTACCATTCCAACTAGAGGTTTGTTTGGCTATCGCGGTGAATTTTTGACTGACACTCGCGGTATGGGCATTATCAATACCAGCTTCCATGAATATCTTCAGGATCCAGGTGGTTGGAAAGAAAAGGAGCAAGGCTCACTCGTCGCTTCCGAAGCTGGCGCTACTAATATGTACGGCCTTTTGGCTTTGCAAGATCGTGGAGTTTTGTTCTACGGTGCCGCCGTTGAAGTTTATGAGGGTGAAGTTGTTGGCAAGAACGCCCGTAAAGAAGACATCCGAATTAACGTTTGTAAAACTAAGCAGCTTTCCAATATGCGTTCCAAGGGTGATGGCGTGACTGAACATTTTGACCAACCAAAGGAAATGGGACTTGAAGATGCGCTTGATTATATCGGCGAGGATGAAATGGTAGAAGTAACGCCAAAGAACATCCGCATCAGAAAGATTTATCTGACTGAAATTGATGCGAAGAGAGCTTTGAGAAAATCGTAAAAACTTACATAGAAAAAATCTCGGATTATGTCCGAGATTTTTTTATTATATTCAGGTAGCACCTGTGGCAATGCTCTTCTTCCAAGTTTAATCTCAGGAAACAAAGTCTTTCAACCTTCCTCGGTCAAAGCTATGCCACTTTTTCATAAAAGTAGCACAAAAACTTGCGAGCAGGTGAAAATCATGGCTGAATTTTTCATTCCGTTTACTAAATCACCAAGTCGCAGTAGCTCCGGTGGTGATTTACCTACGGCCGTTCACTCCCATGAAAAATCAGCACAATATTTTCAAATGCTCGCGGGGATGCAGGGATGCAAAATGCGGGATATATAAATTCAATTATTTAATCTAAATTTAAACAAAAATATCCAAAAACTTGACTTTTTGGTTGCAACTGGCTGTTGGAATTGACAATAATACAACAATCTGTTAATTTTGTCTTGTTGACACAGGTCAATTTAGCCGTTCCTTCAATTATAATTTGCTTTTAAACCCACTCGAAATCAAAAAGCGGAGGTTAATTATGAGTACCCCTAAATGGCGTAATAACATGATAACCGATGAAGAGGCTCTTCAGAAGTGTAAAACCCTTCTATTTGTAACTACCAGCTGGGACCAGATTGTAAGGCAGGGTAATACGGTCTTTACGATTTTCCATGGTTTAAATATGCATGGCGAACGCTGTTTTTATCCACATGTGGATTTTGGGTACGGCGAAAATATTGGTAGAACTTATATTGGCGAAGACGAAGTTGCCTATGCAGCTGCCATGGAAGAGGGAATAAAAGTTTTTTTGAAAGAGGTGGCGTATAAAAAAATGGTAAAAGAAAAGGGAATGAGGCCATGAAATTTAAAGAATTGGGGTCTGGAGAAAAGTTTATTATCAAGGTTAAAGATGATTATCCTAAAAATGTTGACTGCCGAGTTTTTATGAAGTTGAGTTCGCCGGTGAAGTTGGCAGATTTATTAGACGGTCCCAATTTCACTGCTGTTTATGTCGACGATGGAGGTCTGATCGGATTCAAGGATGAAGACGAGGTGACTCGAGTGAAGATTTGATGGATTGCGGCAGTGAAGTTAAGCTACTATTTCCCAGTGGAAATCGTAGCTTTTTTTATTCCATTTTTTCGTGTATAATTTAAGAACTGTTTAAAAAAATAATTTCATTTAATTATGCCCAATTTGCAAGAAGTGTTTGAACGGATTAAGACTATTAAAAAAGAGCAAAAGGAGATCAAAACTGCTTATCGAGATGCTTTGCTTAACTCTAAGCGTTATCAGGATACGGTTGAAGACTTAAATGGCTTGAAAACTAAGAAAAAGGAGATTGAAGAGGATATCCGCAAGGAGTTTATTAATGAATTTGGCAAATTGGATGAGTTAAAGGATGATTTGGCTACGGAAAATGTCTTGTTGAGCGATTTGGCTCTAAATCAACTCATGAAGGGGGAGCGGGTTGTGGTCAAAGACGAAGGGGATAATGAATACGATCCGATTTTCAGTGTTAGGTTTAAAAAACAAGGATAGATATAGGCATGGATCCCGGATCAAGTCCGGGATGACAGCGAAAAAAGAGACGGAAATTCCCGTCTCTTTTTAATTTAAAATACTTATCCACTTTTTTAATCAAAATATCTTGGTGGACAATGATTTTTTGTGTTATAATAAAGACAAATTATTCTCAAATTTGCTATGGAAGAGGACAAAAAAATTAAGTCTTCAAAGCTCAAGACTGCAAAGGTTAAGACTGCCAAGAAAAAGGTGGTTAAACCTGGCAAAAAAGCAGTTAAGAGTGTGGCCAAGAAGTCGGTCACAAAAAAGGCGGTAAAGAAAGCGGTTAAAAAACCCAAGTCTATTGCCAAGACTAAAACAAAGTCAAAGAAAAAAGGACTTTCTGCGCTCGAACGAGAGCGACGTGCTAAGGTCAGTTTTTTTATTGATTCTGATGCTGATGGCTTGACGGATTATCAGGAGGAGCTTTATGGCACTAATCCTTTGAAGTCGGATAGTGACGGCGATGGCTTGTCTGATTATGATGAAATTAAAGTTTATCAGACCGATCCGCTTAATCCTGATACCAATGGCAATTTCATTCCTGACGGAGAAGAGGTCAAGAGAGGTAAAAATCCTCGTGGCGATGGCACTTTGAAGGATATTTTCTTGCCATACGCCGGCAATGATTATCAGCCTCATTTCCTAAAGCCAAAACGAGTAGCTTGGTATGCCGCTACGGCTATTATCGTCAAGGCGATTGTAGCTTTGGTGATTTTTGCTTTGCCAATTAGCGCGTGGGTGACTCCAGATGTTTACAACCGCCAAGCTGATAAAATTGTTACTTTGACCAATGAGGTTCGTCAGCACTTAGGCGTGGCCCCGCTTCAAAAGAGCGAGCAGTTGACCATGGCAGCCTTTGATAAAGCTCAGGATATGTTGATCGGCCAGTATTTTGCTCATATTAGCCCAGAAAAGAAAAGCTTGAAGGATTGGTTGGGTAAAGATGGTTACAATTATGACATGGCCGGAGAAAATCTAGCCATGGGTTTTAGTGGTGCTACGGATGTAGTTAATGCTTGGACAAAAAGCAAAACTCATTATCAAAACATGATTGACCCAGATTTTACTGAAATTGGCGTAGGTTTGTCGAGTGGCAGTTTTCATGGTTATGATACGACTTTAGTTGCTGAAATGTTTGGCAAGCCAGATGATACGGTTAGTGATGTAACCTCCTCAACTGATTTGTCAATTAATTCCGCTTCATCAACTTCTTCCACAGTAGCTGTTTATAGTGCTGATGGTACAGTGTTGAGCAAAAAGGCAGTTTTGGGTGTTAAGATTAGCAAAAGTTTGACTAAGCCAACCTTGATTTATCCAAATGATGGTTTTATGACCAAGGATAAAGAAGTTGATTTAAATGTTTTTGCTTCAGATGCTCAAAAAGTTTTTGTTGAATTTAATGGTCATGAACAGCAATTGGCTTCATTTTCTGATGGTAAATTCCAGGGTCGGTTAGCCTTACCCGAAGGATCAACTGAGATATATTTAAAGTCAGTTAATGGAAACTTAGAGTCAACTTCAACTAATTATACTTTAATTGCCGATAGAACAGCTCCAATTTTGGACTCGGACAGAAGCAAGGTTATGTTTACTGATGAAGCCGATCAAGAAAGGCGATTGGTTAGAGCAGAAGTTTATTTGAGTGACGATGCTGCTGGCGGTGATGTTATGTTTGGCAATTATACTATTAAGTTAAGTAGAGATATGGCCGAACCAGGTAAATGGACTGGTAGTACAATTGTCTTTAAGCAAAGTGAGGATCAGCTTTTTAATCCAGTGGTTTTGCCAAATGTAACGACTTACGATAAATTGGGTAATACTGCAACGTACGATTTAAATTGGGCCAATGTTCAGCCGGTAAAACCAACTCTTTTAGATCAATATTTCTATGCTAAAAATAATGAATCGCCTTATCTGACTTGGCTTTTTGGCAGTAGCCGATTGTTCTTCCAGGTTCTTTTGGGAATAGTGGCTCTTACCTTGCTTTTAAATATTGTTATTAAAATAAAAAAACAAAATCCAAAAACTATTTTGACCGGATTAGGTTTAATTGCCTTATTGGTAATTTTAATCATAATTTAGTTTGATTTAGTGGAGGTGAGATAAATAAATAAAGTTATGACTGTAAGAAAAAAAACAAAGCTGATAATGTGTGGTACGATTTTTTTTGCCTTCCTATTGTTTTTGGGTGGCAGAATGGTTTTGGCGGATACCAGCCCTAGTTTAAGCGTAGTAACTCCTATTAAAGATAATGTTTGGACACCAAAATTTGTCTTTCATTCTGATGCCGATGGAGCTGTAAACTATAGTGGTCCTTGTGGTCAGGGAAGCTTGACGAATGCGGTGGCTGGAAATAATACGACGACTTTTGCTACTTTACCAGAAGGTTTTTATACGGGTTGTTTTTTGACTGTGACTGATGCCACTAGCAGTGCTACTAGCACGTCATTGGTTATTAATGATTTTACGGTCAATAAGCATTTTCCAACTTTTACAGTTCAGTATTATAGTGACGCCGGCCTTACTCAGTCGCTTGGCAATAATCCAATGCTGGGTATTAATACTTATTATCTTAAAATTACCGCCAGCGAAACTCTATTGGCTAATCCGACAATAACTTTTGCCAGTGAAGGCACTTCAAATGATTTGTTGAATAGGAATACTACCCATGTTACGAGCACTATATACTCTTATGCAAGAAGTGTGGTGGCTGATCAGGCAACTACCGGTGGGGTTTTAGAAAATATTTTAGTTAGTGGAGCTAATTTAGCGGGTAATTCAGCTAATGATGTCACTCCTTCTAATATTGCCAATAGCGCGGCTTACATTTATACAGCCAATTTAAATGCTGTGATAAATTCTAGCACTACTAATCTAACAACTTCTTCGGATTCTATTTTTACGATAGGTGGCCAAAATGTATTTAATTATAAATACAGTCTTGATAATAGTTCATATAGCACTTCAACAGCAACCACAACAAATATCTCTTTGTCTGGTCTGTCACTTGGTTGGCACAACTTAAAGGTAGTCGGTGGAAGTTTTAGCAATGTTTGGCAGCCGACGTCTGGAGCTACGAGCAATATCTGGGCAGTAAGTGATGATATTTCTGGTAATAATCCTTATTCTGTTTATGTCAATCGCAGTAATTCAGCCGTCAGTTTAGTTTCTGGTTTAGCCTCTGGAGCCTCGATTTATCTTTATGATCCAGCTCAGACCGGTAATTACCTCGATTTAAGTTCATTGGCTTTGAATGGTGGTAGTGGTAAGCAGGTAACTTTGCCAGTTTCCGTTGGTGTCTATGCGACTACTTCGTTAGGCCTAGTTTCTGTTTATCTGCCTTCTGGTACTCAAATAACGGCCTCGTCATCTTGGAGTGGTCAAATTAATTTTCCTCAGCCAACAACAGCTGCTATTCCAGATTCTTCGGTTAATGCAGTAAATTCATTTAGTAAAGCTTTTGATTTGGGAGTAGCTTCTAGTAATTTGTTGTTTGATCGTCCAATAAAAATTGTTATTTTTGGTGAAGCTGGAAATATTAACTCGGTTGGCTATATTAGAAATGGAGAATCTGCTTTTAATTCCATTGACACTGTCTGCAATACGCCGACTGATAATTCAAATATTTCTGGATATGGAGAATGTAAAACAACCGTTGGTTCTGACTTGGTAATTTGGACTAAGCATCTTACCAAATTTGTAACTTACAACCATTCCGTTAATGTTATTACTAGCGGGAGTGGTAGTTCCAGTTCTAATTCTGGTGGAGGCGGCGGTGGAAGTAGCGCCCCAGTCTATGAATCTTCAGATTTTAGCCTTGTAATTGATGATGGTGATAATCAAACAGTTTCTAATTCAGTAATGTTGACTTTGAATGGCGGCTCAGATGCTAAGATGATGGCAGTTTCCAATGAACCAAACTTTGTTAATATTTCTCAACAGACTTACGCCACTTCTTTGCCTTGGACGCTGTCCAGTGGTGACGGTCCAAAAACGGTATATGTAAGATTTTATAATACTGCCGGAGCCGTTTCTAGAATTATATCCGATGGCATTACCCTTGATAGTACCTTCTTCGGATTGAATAGTGGAATTACACCTCAAGTTTTGGGTGTTAAAATCTATAAAGATGGATCACTGTTAAGATCTCCAGCCAAACGAGTTTATCATATTGAAAACGGAATGAAGCGTTATATTGCTACGCTTAAAGAGTTAAAGACGTTTAAGCAGAAGATTGTTGATGTAACCGACCAAGACTTAGCTGTTTATCCTGACTATGTGGCGCCAAAATATCCAAGAAATTTACAAGTTGGATCTTCTGGTAATGATGTTAAATTATTACAGCAATTTTTAATTAACAAAAATGTAGGCGCTGCGGCCACTAAACTAGCTAAGGCTGGTGCTAATGGAAAATTTGGTTCGGTTACTCAAAAAGCCTTGGCTGAATATCAAAAGTCTGTCGGCATCAAGCCGGCCAATGGCAGTTTTGGTCCAATAACTCGTGCTCAGCTAAATAAGTTGCCTTAAAATAAAATTAATTTTACCGAATAAAATCCCCAATAGGGGATTTTGCGGTTTATAAATATCGTATGAAAATATCTTTTCATGGCGCTTGCCGTGAGGTGACCGGATCTTGTATTTTGGTGGAAACAGATAAGGTGAAATTTGTGATTGATTGCGGTATGTTTCAGGGTGCTAGATTTTCAGAGCAGAAAAATTTTGATGACTTTGCTTTTAATCCTAAAGAAATTGATTTTGCCATTTTAACTCATGCTCATTTGGATCACTGTGGGCGTTTGCCAAAACTTTATCAAGATGGCTTTAGGCAAAAAATTTATGCCACCTCTCCGACGATTGATCTCGCTAGAGTCATTATGTCTGATTCGGCTCATGTCTTGGTACAAGAGGCCGCTCTTCATCACCAAGATCCACTTTATCTGCCGTACGAAGTGGATGCGTTGATGAATCATTTTTCTGCTCTAGATTACGGAAAAATTTTAAAGATCAATAATGAAGTAAAAATAAGACTGAGAGACGCCGGGCATATTCTTGGTTCAGCAATAGTAGAGGTTTGGCTTAATAATAATGGTCGAGAAAAGAAACTAGTTTTTTCTGGAGATCTTGGCAATCCGCCAGCTCCGATTGTTCGCGATCCAGAATTCATTGACAGCGCTGATTTGGTAGTAATAGAGTCAACCTATGGTAATCGGGTTCATGAGCCAGCCACGGAACGTTTAAACCTATTACGACAAACGGTTATAGATTCTATTGGTCGTGGTGGAACTCTTATGATTCCGTCATTTGCGTTAGAGCGAACTCAAGAGGTTTTGTATGAATTAAATTATCTAATTGAAAACAAAAAGATCCCAGCGGTGCCGATTTTTGTTGATAGTCCTTTGGCAATCAGGGCAACTTCAGTTTATGAAAAATATCGCAACTTTTTTGACTCTGAGGCCAATGATTTGATAAAATCTGGGGACGATCTATTTAATTTTCCAGGGTTAGTTTTTACGGAAACAAGTGAGCAGTCTAAAAAAATAAATTCAATCAAGGAATCAAAAGTTATTCTGGCTGGCAGTGGCATGTGTGTCGGTGGACGTATTCCTTATCATCTTAAATATAATCTTGGAGATGCTAAAAACCATTTGCTAATTATTTCTTATCAGGTCGATGGATCTCTTGGTCGCAATTTACTTGATGGCGCCAAAACTGTTTGGATTGATAATGAAAAAATTCAAGTCAGGGCTGGAGTTTCGGCTATCGGATCTTATTCTTCTCATGCTGACCAGCCCAAATTACTCAACTGGCTAAGTAAAATTAATAAGTTAAAGCCAAAATTAGTTATTGTGGAGCATGGCGAAGAAGCGGCATCGCTTGAGTTGGCCAAAATGATTGAGCAAAAAAATAAGATAAAAACATTGGTGCCAGAATACGGCAAGATTTATGAAATGTAATTAAAATTATGAAATTAAAAATAAAAAAAACTAGACCAGAGGCAATTTTACCAAGCTATGCTCATCCGGGAGATGTTGGCTTAGATATGTTTTCGCTCGAGGATTATGATTTAAAACCAGGCGAGAGGCGAGTGTTCTTTGTTGGTTTTGCCTTGGAATTTTCAGAAGGATATGCGGCAATAGTTAAAGATAAGGGAAGTCTACCGGTTAAGGGTGGTGTGCATACCATGGGTGGCGTATATGACGCAGGCTATCGTGGCGAGTACAATGTTATTTTGGTAAACTTAGGAAAAGAGGTTTATCACATATCTAAGGGTGATAAGCTGGCTCAATTGGTTATCTTTCCAGTAGAGATTGCTGAGCTGGAAGAAGCGGATGAGTTGTCGGAAACAAGCAGGGGAGAAGGACGCTTTGGTTCAACTGGTAAATAGTTGATTTTTGGCCAATTTTGAAGTAAGATTCCCTTACTTCAATAAGGGCTCGTAGCTCATCTGGTAGAGCGCGTCGTTCGCAATGACGAGGTAGGGAGTTCGAGTCTCCCCGAGTCCACATGGACTATTAGCTCAGTTGGCTCCGGTACTCCGGAGGGGTAGCAGTGAGCTGAGTTGTACTCAACTCTTGCGAGACGCCGACAGATGCGACGGCCAGGAGCATTTGGCGCTACCCAGGATAGAGTGTTCTGTTACGATTTAGAAAAGATGAACATGGACTATTAGCTCAGTTGGTTAGAGCGTTCGATTCACATTCGAAAGGTCACTGGTTCGAGTCCAGTATAGTCCACAGCAATAATAAACTAAAAGGAGAATAAAAAAATGAAAAAAATTGCTATTGGTACATTAAATAAAGCAAAAATTGAAGCGGCAAAAAGAGTTTTCGATTCTGTTTGGCCGGGATGCGAATTTGTTTCTCAGGAAATAAACAGCGAGGTTAGCGGACAACCCTCAAGTGCTCCAGAAGCCATTTTGGGGGCGACTAATCGCGCTCAAAATGTTTTTAGTTATTTCCCAGAAGCTGATTACTTCATCGGACTGGAAGGTTATGTGGAAAATATCGGCCATGATATGTTTCTTGGCGGTTGCGCAGTAATAATTAGTCGCGATCACAAAATCGGCAAAGGTTTTTCCGCCCTAGTCCAAATTCCTGATTTGATGGCAGAAAAAATCAATGCCGGCCAAGAACTTGGTCCATTGGCTCGGGAGTTATTTTCCGATGAAGACAATCTTATCCGCCAGACCATCGGCACTAATGGCGTTCTGACCAAAAAGCTTTATACTCGCGTTGATGAGTTTGAAGATGCGATCAGATGCGCCCTAGCCAGATTTGTTTCGCCGGAACACTATTAGAACAACAAAATCCTCTCTCGGGAGGATTTTTTTTATTTTTTAAAAAATAAGATAAATAAAAAAGGAAGCCGCCGGTAAGCGCTTCCTTAGCTTTACAAGTATTATCTTCTTCACTTGTATACAATGACGTGTTACAGGCGGTGTGTACAAGACCCATTGCTTCGCTGTTTGTCCGGTAGTGTTACCCGGCAGTTACTTTCCGCTGATGCGGATGTTCCAAATCCGTTCGCTCGCCACTACTAGGCTAGGGTCCCTGCAACCTGTGGCCACTCATCCCTCTATGTGAGTTAAGCCCACGTGATCATTGCAACCGGCGGTGGTTAATCCTTGCTCGTTCTAGAGCGGAACGGCTTTACCAGTACCGTTCAGGGTGAGTATATTTTAGCAAATTTGATTTTGAAGTGCAAATCTATACATTTGAAAAAATAGGTAAAAAGGTTTATTATACCCTTAGCTAGCCGCAAAAACGGCTGTTTTTGGCGTTTACGCCTCAAAAGTAATAATTCGGCCGTTTAATTCAGAATTTTGTCTAAAATGGGGTAAAATTAGCCGTTCATCGATAAACCAATTTATGACTCAAAAAAAACTATTTAAACTGAAAAGTAAATACAAGCCAGCGGGTGACCAGCCAGAAGCGATTAAGAAATTAATTGCTGGAGCTCAAAGAGGCGATCGTTATCAGACTCTTTTGGGGGTCACCGGTTCTGGTAAAACTTTTACTGCTGCCAATATTATCGCTGAATTGGATCGGCCGGTTTTAGTTATGGCGCCAAACAAAGCTTTGGCGGCTCAGCTTTATCGTGAGTACAAAAATTTCTTTCCAGAAAATAGTGTTAATTATTTTGTGTCATATTACGATTACTATCAGCCAGAGGCCTATATGCCCATAACTGACACTTATATTGATAAGGAAGCGATGATCAACGAAGAAATTGATCGCTTGCGTCATCAGGCAACAACTGCCTTATCTAGTCGTCGCGATGTGATTGTGGTGTCGTCCGTTTCTTGTATTTATAATCTTGGATTACCTTCAAGTTATTTGGAAGCTACGCTTCATTTAGACTTGAACAAATATATTGTTCGCGGTGATTTGATCAGACAACTTGTTAAAATTCAGTTTGAGCGAACAACTGCTTTGCCAGAGAGAGGACAATTTAGAGTGCGAGGAGATGTCTTTGAGATTCAGCCGGCCGGAGAAAAAGTCATTTACATGATCGAGCTGGAAAATCAAAAAGTAAAAAGCATTGATCTCGTAGACCCTTTGACTCGAAAAATTAAAGAGTCGCTCAAAGAAATTGTGATCTTTCCGCCAAAGCATTTTGTGTCAGCGAAGCCTGAGATTGATAAAGCGATCAAGGATATTGAAAGAGAACTGGCAGAACAGTTGAGATATTTCAAAAAGAAAAAATTATATTTGGAAGCTGAGCGCTTGGAGCGTCGTACTCGTTACGATATGGAAATGTTACGAACAATTGGCTATTGCCATGGCATTGAAAATTATTCTAGGCATTTATCGGGCAAACTAGCAGGGGAGGCACCAGATACCTTGCTCGCTTATTTCCCCTGGAAAGATGGTAAGCCAGATTTTTTAACCGTTATCGATGAGTCACATATTGCCGTGCCTCAGATTCGTGGTATGTATGCTGGAGATCGTGCTCGTAAAGAGACTTTAGTTAAGTATGGTTGGCGTTTGCCATCAGCTTTGGACAATCGACCACTGCGCTTCGAGGAGTTTGAAAAGAGAATTGGCCAAGCGATTTTTACTTCTGCTACGCCAAGTGATTGGGAGATAAAAAATTCTACTCAAATTGCGGAACAGGTGATTCGTCCGACTGGACTGATTGATCCGCCGATTAAGATTAGGCCAGTATTTAATAAAGAAAAGAATTATAGTCAGATTGATGATATTATGGCTGAGACTAAAGAGATTGTGGCCAAAGGCGAACGTGTAATTATTAACACTTTGACCAAAAAACAAGCCGAAGATCTTCATGCTTTTCTTGAACAAAAAGGTTTCAGATCAAATTATTTACACTCAGATGTTAAGACGCTTCAGCGTACGGAGATTCTGATGGATTTTCGTCGTGGTAAGTTTGATGTCTTGATTGGCGTTAATCTTTTGCGCGAAGGTTTGGATTTGCCAGAAGTAACCCTCGTGGCTATTCTCGATGCCGATCGCGAAGGATTTTTACGTAGTGAAATTTCTCTAATGCAAACCATGGGACGCGCCGCTAGAAATGTCAGCGGAAAAGTTATTTTGTATGCCGATACTATAACGGGCTCAATCAAACGAGCCGTGAAAGAAGTTGATCGTCGTCGCAAAATTCAGGCCGAATATAATAAAGAACATAATATAGATCCAAAGACGATCATTAAGGAAATTGAAGAGTTTTTAGATTTAGATTATACAGAAGAGGAAACTTTAAAAAGAGGTGAGGTTTATAAATAATTTCTTAAATTAAAAAATCCCCACTCACTTGAGCGGGGATTTTTTGATTTGATGTGATATTATCTTGTTGCACAATTGCTTGTGCCAACACCAGAAAGGGAACAATTCCAGTGCCAATAATTTTGGGATGTTTCGTGAGTTAAATTGCTCGGCGTGCTGGTAGCACAGAGTGTTGATGTCGCTGGTGCGGTTGATGTGGCAACGCTCCCGTTTGCTCGGCCACATAGTAAGCTGATTGGAGATGTAGATGTGGTTTTGTTTATTGTCGTGCAATTTCGGTAAGCTGGCGCTGTTCCTGACCATTTGCCATTGGTGCAAGTTCTTAATGTTGCCTTGCAGTTGGTCGATGTTGCTGCCGGGTAGGCGGATGCGCTTGTACCACTAAGTACGGTTGCTGGCTCACCAACGTAAGAGCAACTAGCCATAACTTTACAGGCGTAGAAGAAGTTTTGGACCGGATAACCGTTAAGCTTCCATTGGCCGTTATCACAGGTGGCACTATATTTATCACAAACTCCAGAAGTCTGTAAATATCCAGTTGCGGTTTTACTGCTAGAAGTGCTATTAGTGCTACTAGTATAAAAACACTTAGAATTATTAATTGTTATAATTCCGCTTTGATATGATACTGACGGTATGGATTTAGTTCCATCAACTACGACCTCAGCTTTATAAGTTCCGTTAGTAAGAGTGGTTGATGAAGCGCCACATTTAATTTTGGAGTTTAAAGTAAAATCAATCTTTCCGGTCTTTGATGGTTGCTGGCCAATCAAACACCTTGCAGTAGTGCCATCCTTAATTAAGGCTATGTAAGCATTGGGATTAAAAGTTGGATTAGCATCATAAGTGTATCTATATGAAATACTATAACTTGCGCCCATGGTCCAGGTTTCTCCGCCAGTTGGATTATAGATGGCAACATTTGGCGGTGCAACTGGTGCGGAGCAATTGCTCTTGCCTACATCCACTAGAGAACAGGTCCAATTCCAAGTTCCGGTGCTTGTACTGATAACTGGAGTGGTTACAGAACAGTTAGCGTTTTGAGTGCATAGATAGGACAATGAATTTGCTGGGCCGTCACTGTTTGGCTGGCCCTTGTCTAATCCGCATAAATTTGTTGGAGTGGGGGCGGGATTATAAACCTCTTTAATGGACTCTGGAATCGAGGCGTTAGGAGTCATGCTATTTTGCTCAAAATATCTGGTTTCGGGATTATTTATGGCATCGGTCATGAAGGCGGTGTTTATGTAGCTAATTTTCAAAACACAGCGTCCAGAGCCACTGGGATTGCGTTGTAAGTAAACTCCGCATTTTGAGCCTTGAGCTTGCTCTCCAAGTTGGCATAAATTAGATCCTATAATACTCATTGGGAAGCAGTTAGACATGCCAGGAACAAAAGAAATGTCGGTGATTTTTCCTTTGCCAGTGGTAAAATCTGCTAGAAGGCGATGAGGAGCAACGTCGACTTCTGGAGCAAGTCTTGGAGCGGAATAAATAATTGGCGTTGTACTCGTTGAACTGCCGGTTAGTCCGGCAACTCCGGCCATCATAGATGAAGCGAAGGCTCCGAGAAGAGCAATGCTACAAACCGTTAAAGTACCGACGAGAACTTTAGTCTTGGTGTCAATGGCTGTGGCCACTGGAACTTCCAGGATCTTTTTGCGTGGAGGCATAGATTTAAATTGTTGAGCTTTTTCTGCTCAGTTAATAAAATATGTTTTAATTATAACATATTTTTATTGTGCTATCAGTGGATAACTTTTAATTTTAAAGCAAAAAAATTCCCCGCAACGAGTGAAAACTGTTGCGGGGTGGCGACCCGGTTTATGTGCCTACTCATTGGTAGGTGAAACCGGAAAGCGTGGTGTTGGGCGTGGCGATGCCTTGGGGGGCGGTAAGGCGTGGCACATTTAAAGAGCCGACTTTGCATTCTTCAACGATCAAGCCTTTGACTTGAGAGTCCCTGAGATCGAGAGTTTGTTTGATCGTTGAGTTCACGATTCGTAAAAGGCCCTCGATTGTTGCCCCGGTAATGCTTAGGATATCCAGTGAAAGACCACTTAGGACTAGATTGCCCTTGAATGTGATCCCGTCGAGCGGTTGTCCGCTCTTGATCATCTCTCTGATTTGGTTCGGTGTTAGCATGGTCCAAACCTCCTTGCAGTGGGGTTTTAGTCTGTGCAAATGTAATTGTGAAACTCTGATTCTTGAAAACTCATACTTTCAGCCAAGACTCCTTTGAGATTGAGGATTCCTATGACGTCCTTTTGCAATCTCAAATCTTTCATTTGAGTATCGCTAAGATCCAGGATGTCAAAAATTTCGGAGCCTGTAATGGTTAAAGAGCCATTGATGACGGATCCAGTGATCCGTAATGTCGGAGTCGAAAGAGAGCTGAGAACTAAATCGCCATCGATTTCGATGGATTTGAACTCGCTGACTCCGCGAAGGATTTCCTGTCTGATCACTTCACTGCTGGTCATGGATTTGCCTCCTTTGAAATGGTTTCTCGCCGGGCATGGCGAATGTCATTACTTTATCAAAGGGGGATTAAGATATGATTAAAATAAAAATCACCTAAATTTAGGTGATAATAACCCTTGATTATTGAGGTAAAAACGGTTATAATGTATTATTGATATTGTAATTTGGTAAATAAGATAAAATGAAAGATCAAGAAAAAATCATCATTAAGGGCGCTCGCGTCCATAATTTGAAGAATATATCCCTGGAAATACCACATAATCAATTAGTGGTGTTTACGGGCGTTTCGGGAAGTGGCAAATCTTCCTTGGCTTTTGATACAATTTTTGCGGAAGGCCAACGTCGCTATATTGAATCTTTATCGCCATACGCTAGACAATTCTTAGGTCAAATGAAGCCGGCTGATGTTGATGAAATTATCGGCCTCGCGCCGTCCATCTCCATTGACCAAAAAGCTTTGTCGCACAATCCTCGTTCTACGGTCGGAACACTGACAGAGATTTATGATTATCTTCGCGTGCTTTATGCCCGCCTGGGCGAAGTTTTTTGTCCTATTTGCGGTACCAAGATTCAGAAGTTATCGCTTGAGGAAATGATTGATATTATCATTAATCGCACCAAAGAATACGAAGGCGAGTATGTCACGGTTTTGGCGCCAGTGGTTGTTGATCGCAAAGGCGAGTATTATCAATTGCTTTATGATTATCTTAATGACGGTTATCGCGAGGCCAGAGTGGATGGCAAAATGGTTCAGTTAAGTGATCAAATAAAATTATCACGCAATCAAAAACATAGTATTGATATCGTGATTGATAAGGTTATGGTTAGTGATGAGACTAGACTTTTTGAATCAGTGGAAAATTCTTTGGCTAAGAGTAATGGCCTGGTTAAGGTTTTGTTTGGTGATAAAAAGAGCAAGGAAATTGGCAAAGAATTATTATTGTCTTCCAATTGGACTTGTCCTAATGATAGTTTTGCTTTTCCGGAAGTTGAGCCGAGATTGTTTTCGTTTAATAGTCCGCATGGCGCTTGTCCTGATTGTCATGGTCTTGGCAAAAACGAAGAATGGGTTCAGGTGTCGGAAAAAGAAGAAGACACGGGAGAAGGCGAAAATAAATACGAACGCCAGAGCGAAGTTTGTAAAGTTTGTAATGGTTTGAGGCTTCGACCAGAGGCTTTATCAGTTAGAATTGGCGGTAAAAATATCGCTGAGGTTTGTTCATTGTCGCTACTCAATACCGAAAAGTTTTTCAGTGATTATTACAATAAGATGACCAAGAAGGAGCTGATTATTGCCGAAGTAGTGGTTTTGGAAATCATTTCTCGTTTGGAATTTTTACTCAAAGTTGGTTTGAATTATTTGTCGATTTCTCGCGAGGCAGAAACTTTGTCTGGCGGGGAGGCACAGCGTATTCGTCTGGCTTCGCAAATCGGTTCGCACTTGTCCCGCACGCTTTATGTGCTTGATGAGCCGACGATCGGGCTTCATGAACGCGATACTGAAAGATTAATTGAAACTTTGAAATCTTTACGTGATCAAAATAATAGCGTCATTGTGGTTGAACACGATGAACGAACGATTTTGGCTTCAGATTATCTCGTTGATCTTGGTACTTATGCCGGCAAAAACGGGGGAGAAGTAGTAGCCATTGGTGAAGTCAAAAAATTATTGGCCGTCAAAAAAGAAGTCGTTCCTGTTAAAAAAGAAGCGCCAAGCAGATTGAAAAAAAAAATAATTGAAGATGAAAATCCATTGCCAGAACCAGGCGTGTCTTTGACTTTGCAATATTTACGCGGTGAAAGAAAAGTTGAATCGCATCATAATTTACGTAACAAAGAAACGGAAAAAATAAAAATCATCGGCGCGCGAGCCAATAATTT
>CAIVNC010000008.1 GCA_903907165.1 Candidatus Buchananbacteria bacterium | reverse complement strand
CAGCGTCCCCGCCTTGACGAAATCATCATACCCATTCGGGTTCGGCAACGATGTCGGCTCGACTGGTTTTTGATTTTTTAATAAACCAAGGCAGTCCTATAACAAAAGCAAGCGTAATCGTATAGATCAGCCCATCACAAATCATGCTCAATAGCGTTGGGTTTATAGATAACATTGGGGTATAGGTCACTAACCCACTAACTATTAACTCTGATAGAAAAAAACCAATAATAACCCAAGCCGGCAGTACTAATAAAATCCACCATTTAAATTTAGCCACTTTTGGCTCTTCTAAATTAGAATAATTTCGAAACATCAGCGAATGTCACCAAAACCACCAAGCCCATCAGAATCAAAAATCCTATCGTTTGGATTTTTTCCTCCCGCTCTTTGGTTAATTTCTTTTTTGATATCCTATAAATAGCCGCCACAAACCACCTACCGCCATCAAGCGCTGGAATAGGTAGAATATTCATAACAGCCAATGAAATCGAAATTATTGCCGTCAAAAACACTAGCTGGGTTGGGCCAGCTTTGACGGCAGCCGGAAAGACCATACCTAAAATACCAATTGGGCCAGACACATTATTACTGACTGACTTCAAATCCGATGAAGCCTGTTGGCGGACATTGGCATTAGAGCTGAATTGCATAATTACACCGCTAACTAAGTTAGAAAATAAATCACCGATCCCATTTATCGTTAACCACGTAAATTGCGCAGTAGAAGCAACGCCGACAATTGGTGCTGACCACGTAGCTTTGATTAATTCACTTTGGTCTAGACCAACACCCAGGTAATTGCCGTCATTACTATTTCGCAGATCAACCTGCTGGCTATATTCAGTGCCATTACGGTCATACACTATCATTACGTTCTGACCTTTGTATCTTTTCGTAAGTTCAGTTAGGCGACTAATAGTCGGGATTAGCTGGCCGGCCAGCCTTACGACTTTATCGCCTGTTTTTAGGCCAGCTTTATCTGCGGGATAATTTTTCATAATGGCAGAAATCTCAACCGGTTTAGTGATGACTGTCGTGTCACCAGGAATAGTTACTTGGTTAGGCAATACTTTTGGCAGCCCGACCAAAGCCAAACCTGTTAGTAATACAACTGCCACTAGCCAATTAACTGCCACGCCGGCTAACAAAATCTTAGTTTTTTTCCAAAAAGCAGCAGATCCATAATCACCTTTTTTATTGGCCGCATCGTATTCACCCTGCATTTTGACAAAACCGCCAAGCGGCAACCAATTTAATGACAGTAGAATGCCATTTTTGAGTTTTTTAGACCAGAAAGTTGGGGGAAAGCCCACCCCAAATTCTTCGACCACTACCCCATTGCGTTTGGCAATGACCGCATGCCCAAGTTCATGAGCCACAACTAATGACATTAATATGAACAAGCCTACGATTATTTCAAAAATTAACCCCATCTAGCCCCCAAAACGCCTGGAACGCTTGCTGAAATCTGAAATTATATTAGCAATTTCATCCTTGGTTATATCAGGCCATGTTTTTTCAATGAACATTATTTCACTATAAGCTATTCGCCATAGCATAAAATTAGACAATCGTTGTTCACCACTAGTACGAACAACTAAATCTAGTGGTGGTACTTCGGGAGCATACAGATTTTGACTAACTAAATCGGCCGTAACCGCATCAGCAGATACGCCAGAT
>CAIVNC010000007.1 GCA_903907165.1 Candidatus Buchananbacteria bacterium | reverse complement strand
GGAAATCGAGATGGCTCTAGGAAATCACATATAAATTAGAAAATATAAAAAGAGTGTAATGAAGTTACACTCTTTTTATATTTAATCTTTTATTAAATAATTTTTTAGCATCCTCTAAGTTTATTAATTCTGAGCCTTCTATAGCTAAAGCCATTAAGGTTATAGCCATTTCTTGATAATAAACTTCGGCTCTCTCATAAATATTTCGATCAGGATCTAACTTGTACTGTTTAATTACCTTTTGGACAAATTTATCTCCATAAGAAAATAAGGCAGAAAAATCTCTGGCTGGATCGTCGATGATTGCATCACTGAAATCAATAATGCCAAGTTTGTTTTTGTTAATAAAAATATTTTCATCTGTAAGATCGCCATGAATCAGTATTTGATTAAAATCTTTTAATATCTCTTTTTGTCTTTTTATAAAAACATCAATTGCTATCCTCTGTTTTGCTCTTAGTTTTGGATAAATTATTTTAATATCTCTGGCAATCTCTTTATTTTTTATACTGTTAGATTGTTTTTTAATCCCGCACTTAAGAGCAATGCTAGTTGGAATACTGTGAAACTGGGATAAAAATAGAGCGATGTTTTTTGCAAATTTATCTTTCTGAATTTGGCTTAGTTTCTTGTATTTATTCTCACTCATTATAATTCCATTGACCATTTTATAGATTGCGATTCTTGATTTATCATCTTTTGCGACTGGCGTTGGAGTATCAGCGGTAATTTTATTCCGAAGCTGTTTTAGCAAAGAAAAATCTACCAGGGCTCTCTTTTTGGCCTCGATGTTCTTTGGCACTCTGACTACAAATTTGTCGTCCAGTAATAGTATATCGTGATCCCAGCCAGAAGTAATAGATTTTGTCTTTTTCCATTGAAGGTTAGGAAATATTTTATGGATTTTTGCTGCTAGGTTTTTATTTGTAAGCATAGATGATAATTAATATTTACTATTATAGCACATTCCCCCTTGACAAAACATTTTTATCTGTTATAATAAACCTTGCTAAATAATTTTACGAGTAATAAATGGAACAAATCATCAAGGGGAATCAGCCGGGAGGCTTGCATGTTGTCGGCAAGGTCTACACGCTAGACACCGACAAGCTAAAATTCCTCGGGGACTCCAAGGAAAAAATCAGTCAAACAATCAAGGACAATGGAATGACTGAACTTGGATCTTATTATCACCAATTTGAAGAAGGCTTTACTGGCGTTATTTGCCTTGCCGAATCGCACATCGCCATTCATACCTGGCCGGAATATAATTGCTTAACGCTAGATGTCTATTTGTGCAATTATAGCCGAGACAATAGCGAAAATTCCAGAAATCTTTTTAAACAGATTGCCGAAATTTTTAATCCTGGTGATTCGGAAAATATTGAGTCAAAAGAAGTTGAACGATAAAAATATAAAATAAAAAACAGCTCCGAATTTCGGAGCTGTTTTTGTATGGATTTTATACAGTAGTAATATTGACGATGCTATCGGTTGGATCTTTGAATCTCATGACTCTGACACCTTGAGTATCGCGACCGAGCAAATTAATTTCCTTAATGGATAGTCTAATGACTTGGCCCTTGGTGGAGATGATAATCAAATCACCTTCATCGCCGTAGACGACTCGGCTGTTGACGATCTTGCCAGTCTTGTCGGTGATGTGAGCAGTGCGAATACCACTGCCTCCTCTACCTTGAGTCTTGTAAGCGGAAAGACTTGTTTGTTTGCCATAGCCATTTCTCATGATGATCATTAGGTTGGCAGTCTTCTCAGTCTTTGGTTCAAAGACATCCATGCCGACAATTTCATCGCCTGCTCGTAGAGTTAAACCTTTAACGCCAGCGGCAGCGCGACCCATTGATCTGACATCAGCTTCCTTGAATCTGATTGATTGGCCGTTAGCAGTAACGAGAATAATATTTTCAGTACCTTTGGAACCCTTAACCCATTCCATGTTTTCACCTGGCTTGAGTTTGATGGCAATCAGTCCGGAACGTCTGACATTTTTGAAATCATCAATCGGAGTTTTCTTGATTGTGCCTTTGTTAGTGACCATGATCAAGAATTTATCGTTCTCGAGATCACTGGCTGGCAAAATTGAAGAAACTTTTTCGTTTGGCGCTAGCTGTAAGAAGTTGACAAGAGCTTGGCCCTTGGCAGTTCTAGAAGCAGCTGGAATGTCGTAACCCTTGAGTTGGAAAACGCGGCCACGGTTGGTGAAGAAGAAAATATCAGCATGAGTCGTTGTCATAAAAAAATGTTCCACAACGTCTTCTTCCTTTGTTGTTAAGCCAATAATTCCCTTACCTCCTCGGCCTTGAGCTTTGAAGGTGTCGGTTGGCAATCTCTTGATATAGCCGTCATTGGTTACCATAACAATCATATCTTCATCGGCGACCAAATCTTCCATTTTGAAGCTGTCAGCGCCGTGAGCAACGATTTGAGTTCGGCGAGGTTGGCCGTATTTGGTTTTAATTTCAACCAGTTCGTCTTTAATGATGGCTTTAATTCTGGCCGGTGATTTTAAGATAGCTTCAAGTTCCTTGATTAAGGCCATCTTTTCTTTCAATTCAGCTTCGAGTTTCATTCTTTCAAGATTGGCGAGTTGTTGCAAGCGCATTTCCAAAATAGCAACGGCTTGTCTTTCGCTTAACTTGAATTTTTTGACCAAATTTTCTTTGGCTTCTTCCTTGTCTTTGGATTTCTTGATTGTTTCAATGACTTGATCAATCTTATCAAGCGCCATGACTAAGCCTTCGAGGATGTGAGCACGATCTTTGGCTTTATCAAGATCAAATTGAGTGCGTCGAGTAATAACTTCGGTGCGATGCTTTAAGAATTCTTCCAAAACCATTTTGAGAGTCAAGACTTTTGGCTGGATACCATCAACGAGCGCCAACATGTTGAAATGGAAAGAAGATTGAAGGGCAGTGTGTTTAAATAACTGGTTTAAAATTTTCTTGGGATAACTATCTTTCTTGAGTTCAATAACCACGCGAACACCTTCTTTATTGGATTCATCACGCAAATCTCTTATGCCTTCGATTTTTTTGTCTTTAACAAGCTCAGCAATCTTTTCAAGTAGAGTTGATTTATTGGTTTGATAAGTGACTTCACTAACAATGATACGGAAAGCGCCATTCTTTTCTTCAATCTCGGTTTTGGCACGACAAACTACGCCGCCCTTGCCGGAAGCATAGGCTTGTTTAATGTCAGCGTTGTTATAGATGATACCGCCAGTTGGAAAATCAGGACCTTTGACAAATTTCATTAAATCATCAACATCGCATTCTGGGTTGTCGGCGAGATAATTAGTGGCGTCAATAATTTCTCCAAGATTGTGTGGAGCAATAGAGGTGGCCATACCAACAGCGATGCCTTGAGCGCCATTGATGAGTAGATTTGGAATCTTGGCTGGCAGGACTTGAGGCTCTTTGTGGGCGCCGTCATAGTTAGGAATAAAGTTGACGGTATTCTTATCAATATCAAATAACAACTCTTCGGCGATAGCTGCGAGT
>CAIVNC010000006.1 GCA_903907165.1 Candidatus Buchananbacteria bacterium | reverse complement strand
GAACTGTTCTTTGTTGTTACAAAACCAAAAGGAGAAATTGATCATGAAATCGATATTTAACTGGATTGCGTTGTGTTTTTCCACCACGTTGTTCAGTGGGTTTTTGCCGGAAATGGCTTCATGTAAATCTGGTGGTGGCGTGGTTGGCACCTTTATGGCCCTGCTTTTTCAGATCTGGGCACTGAGTTATTATCATCTTCAACCGATGGCTATGATTTGGCTGATTCTGATCTTATTTCTTCTTTCAATCCTGCTTGTCGGTCCCGCCGAGATGTTCATGTTGAAAAAGTGGGGCCCACGAAGAAGGCACACAGGAGAGATTGCTGATCATGATTTCAATCGGACCAACGTTGATGAATTTGTTGGCCAATTGATCGCCGGTTGGCCAGTCTTCTTCTTCGGCGTCAGTCTCGAGTGGGGTTTGATTTTTCTGGTGTGCGCCTTTTTCTTGTTCCGGTTTTTTGACGTTAAGAAGCCTTGGATAATAAAGAGCGCTGAGAAAGCAAACGCCGCCTGGGGGATTATGCTAGACGATTTTGTTGCTGGCATATTTTCCGCCATCATTATTTCTTTGCCATTGGCTATTTGGTTTTAATGATGAGTGCTAGTAGTGAGATTGATTTATGAGCAGCTGAGAAAACGCTGCTCTTTTTTATTTCCTAAGAAAATAATTAAGAGATGATTAAGGTGATTTGACAAATATTCTAGAAGTGAGAAGATTAAATTGAAAGGAGGTTTTCAAGGTTTATATAGTTCGTTTGTTTTATCTAATCTTAAATAAAAAAAGGAGGTGATAAATATGAATTTTAACTTTGGAAGAGCAATCGGTTTTGGTATTTTATTGTGGATTATCGTCTTCGCTTTGTCAGCTCTTGCTATGGCTGTAGGCTGGACCGGATTTGCCGTCGTTGGCTTTATCATTGCTGTTATTGCCGGCATCCTGGCTTTCGTCTTTGCTGGCTATGTTCACGAGGACAATGCTCTCATGGCTTTTTACACTAGTCTGACTTTCGTTGTTATTACCGCCGTCTTAGACTTAGTGATTACTATGAGATTTAGTAGTACTATTTTTAGCCAGTGGACATTGTGGCTTGGCTACGCCTTAATTTTCATCGCTCCATTTATGCAGGTGGGCAATGCGATGAATCCAAATATGAGAATGCAGCATAAGGTGTAAAACTTGATTTTTAGGTTCGAGCCAAAATCGATTAATTGATAATTTAGTAAAAGATTGCTATCATTCGGTCATAGCCATGTTGGCTTGTGGTTAATAATTAACAAGGTTTTATGTTTGTAAAAATCGCTTATTACTATATTCTCGGTTTGCCATTGATTGGCTGGATGGGAATACTGACTTTGTTATCTTTATTAACAGTTGCCTCGATTGGCTTGGCCAATATGCGTGGTTGGCACAAAATACCTCTCAAGTGGCACTTTCGTTTAGCGGCTGTTACTTTGATTTTGGCCGCCATTCATGGCTTTATTGGCCTGATGGTATATATTAGTCGTTAGTCAATTAATATCTCACAAAACCCTCGTTTAGGCGGGGGTTTTGTTGTTATGCAGAGCACTGGAGATTTTAAGTTATTTCCGGTATAATACTCGAGAAGAGCTAATAGTTAAATTATTCCATGGAGAAGCAAAAAATCGATTATCGTCAGGATCTTAATGATGAGCAATATAATGTTGTAACCACGGGCGAGGGTCCGTGTTTAGTTTTGGCTGGAGCGGGAAGTGGTAAGACTAGAACTCTAGCTTATCGGGTAGCTTATTTGCTAGAGCAAGGTGTTCATCCCGGCAGAATCTTGTTGCTAACTTTCACCAACAAGGCGGCCAAAGAAATGCTCACTCGCATCGATGGTTTGCTTGATGGTGCGACCAAGGGTTTGTGGGGTGGAACTTTCCATAGTATCGGCAATAAGATTTTGCGCATCTACGGCAAGCATCTAGACATTCCAGTCAACTTTAATATTCTTGATGAAGATGATGCCAAAGATTTGGCCAAGGCCGCTTATGCTCTCGTGGCTATTCCTGATGACAAGCAATTTCCCAAAGCTGATTTGATTAGAAAAATAATCAGTCTTGCCAGTAATTTATCTTTGCCAGTGGAAGAAGTGGTTAGTGATCGCTTTAGTTATATTGAAGAAGATTATATTCCGACTATTGTAGAAATTGCCGGTCATTACCAAAGAAAAAAGCGCCAATCTAATGCCATGGATTATGACGATTTACTTCTCGAGTGGCGAAGATTATTACAGCAGAGTTCCGAAGTTCGCGAAAGACTAGCCGATCAGTTCCAATATATTCTCGTTGACGAGTATCAGGACACCAATAGCATTCAAAGCGAACTGGTGAAATTGCTCGCAGGTGATCGTCAAAATGTTTTGGTGGTGGGTGATGACTCACAAAGCATTTATTCTTTTCGTGGCGCCGATGTTAATAATATTTTATCGTTCCCGGAATTTTTTCCTGGCGCTAGAGTTTTTAGATTAGAAAATAATTATCGTTCGACGCCGGAGATTTTGGATTTGGCTAATTCTTCAATCACGCTCAATAGCAAAAAATTTCATAAAGAATTAAAACCGCAAAAGGCTTCAAAAAATAAACCGATTTTGGCGGGACTTGATGATGGCTATAAACAAGCAGAATTTATTTGTAGGCGACTAGATAATCTCAGCGATGATGGCCTTTCCTGGTCAAAGATGGCCGTGCTTTTTCGTGCCCACTTCCAATCACTGGAACTTGAAATGGAATTAAAT
>CAIVNC010000005.1 GCA_903907165.1 Candidatus Buchananbacteria bacterium | reverse complement strand
GCAGTTGTTTGGCAGCCAGGTATTGCTAGTTATTTGGCTAATAAATTCGGCGTTGGCCGTGGAGCTGATCTTGCGATTTATACTTCGATTATTTTCATTTTCTATTTGTTATTCAGAATGTTAATGCGTCTTGAAAAAATGGAAAAACAAATCACTAATTTAGTTAGTCAAATCGCCTTGAATAATGAAGAGAAGAAAACGGAATAAAAAAATAAAGATGAATAAAAAAATCACCATCGTTATTGTTACCTATAACGCTCGGCAGTATTTGCCAGAGTGTCTTTCCAGCGTTTATCATCAGAACTATCCCAAGAATTTGGTTAAGATTGTGGTGATTGATAATGATTCCTCGGATAACACTATTGAATATCTTAAGAGTAATTATCCGGAAATAAAAGTTATTGCCAATCGTCACAATGCCGGTTTTGCTAAAGCTAATAATCAAGGTTGGTTTTTGGCAGAAAAAAATGGTTCAGATTGTTTAGCTCTCCTTAATCAAGATACGATCGTGGAACCAAATTGGCTACTTAGAATGTCTAAGATTTTAGAGCATGATGAAAAAGTCGCTATTGTTCAGCCAAAATTATTATTGTATCCAGAAAAAGATTTGATCAATAGTTTTGGCAATAGCATTCATTTTCTCGGTTTTGCTTTTTGCAATAAGTATCGCGAAAAAAATAACCAGTCAATCACTACACCTTTTGAATTACCGTATGCTTCAGGTGCTGCCTGTCTAATAAGAATGTCCGCTTTAGAAAAAATTGGCTTGTTTAATTCCGACTTGTTTATGTACCACGAGGATGTTGATCTTGGTTGGCGCGCTAGACTCGCAGGATACAAAGTCATGCTTGATCCTTTGGCTGTTGTTTGGCACAAATATAATTACAGTAAGGCCAAGTATAAATTTTATTACATGGATCGTAATCGCTTTATTGTCATGTTTGCTAATTATCGTTTGGCGACAGTTATTGTTTTTTTGCCGGTGCTTGTGGTGATGGAACTAGGAATTTTCCTTTTTTCCATCAAAAATGGTTGGTTTAAAGAAAAAATCAAAGGCTACGGCTGGCTCTGGGCTAATATGAAAAAAGTCGTGGAAAGAAAATTAAATTCTTCAGAAATTAGAAAAGTTTCTGATCGTAAAATTTTGTCTCAGTTTGTCGGGGCGATTAAGTTTCAAGAACTAGACAATCCAATTTTAAAATTTGTGGTCAATCCGATAACCCAAGCCTATTTTTGGGTGGCGAGTAAAATAATTTTTTGGTAGTTTATGATTAATCCCAAAGTTGCCATTGTTGTTTGTGCTTTTCCTCCTCAGGGTGGAGGCATGGGTGGCAACGCCTTTTATCAAGCGAAAAAACTGGGGGAGGACGGTTATGCCGTCTCTATTTTTACTTTGGAAAATCTTAGTGGTAAGATTGAGGCGGAAAATTTCAGTCTAGAATATTTGCCTGCCAGATTCCGCTTCGGCCATGCTGGTTTTATGAAAGGTTTGTGGAAGAGCTTAAAAAGTTTTGATATTATCCATCTATATTATCCGTTTTTTGGTACAGATCTGATTGTCGCTCTGTTTAAACTTTTTCATCCTAAGAAAAAATTAGTGATTCATTACCAAATGGACGCCATTGGTTTTGGCTATCAAAAATATTTTTTCAAAATTTATCTTGGTCTGTTTTTGAATTTAATTTTATCACTCACGGATAAGATTTTTGTTTTGTCACTCGATCATTCTGAAAATAGTTATTTGAAAAATTATTTAAGGTTGCATAAAGATAAATTTGAAGTGGTGCCCAATGCTATTGATGAGAAGATTTTTTATCCTCGCGAAAAAAACTTGGCCTTGGCTGAAAAATTAGAAATTAAATCAAACGAGAAAACAATTATTTTTGTCGGCGGTCTCGATCAGCAACATTTTTTTAAGGGCGTCGAAGTATTGCTTCCAGCTTGTCAGAAAATTTCTGAAAGTGTTGATTTGAAATTGATTGTTGTTGGTGATGGCGATCTGAAAAAATATTACCAGCAGATGACTGAAGATTTGGGCCTGAAAGAAAAAGTAATTTTTGTTGGTTGGATTGATAGCAAAGATTTGCCAAATTATTATTCTCTTGCCGATGTTTTTGTTTTACCATCAACGGTTGGCACAGAAAGTTTTGGTATTGTGATCGCCGAGGCTCAGGCTTGTGGTGTGCCGGCGGTAGTTTCTAATTGGCCGGGGAGCAGAAAAACAATCGTAGCAGGGGAGACGGGACTCATTGTTGAACCGCAAAACATTGATGACCTAGCTGAAAAATTAAAAACTATTTTGACTGATGATAATGCGCGAAAGAGTATGAGTAAAAAAGCTAGTCAGAATTCTTTGGAAAAATATTCTTGGGGTCAAGTGGTCAAAAAAATAGAAAATATTTATAAAGATTTAAATTAGTAAAATGAAAATTGCTATCATTCATTCAATCTATAGGCCATACACCCGCGGTGGTGCCGAAGTGGTGGTAGAAAATGTTGTCACTGGCCTGAAGCAAAAGGGCGAGGAGGTTTTTGTCGTCACTCTTGGTTATGAAAATAAGGTGGAAGAAATTGATGGCGTTAAAATTTATCGTGTTGAGCATGCCAATCTATTTAATTTTATCGATATTAATTCGCAGCCGGCTTGGTTGCGCTTGCCATGGCATTTGATTGATATGTTTAATTTTTCTCAAGTTGGAAGAATTGAAAGAATCTTAGCCGATGAAAAGCCTGATTTAGTTTTGACCCACAATCTCAAGGGGCTTGGCTATTTGACTTGCAAGAGAATTAGAAAATTAAATTTAAAAAATACTCACACGGTTCACGATGCTCAGTTGCTTCATCCAACCGGACTTTATGATCTAAAAAAGAAAACTAGCTTTTCGGGACTAGCTGCTATCTATCGTATTTTCTGTCGCCGGCTTTTTGGTTCGCCGGAAGAAGTGATTTTTCCGTCAGAGTACATCAAAAATATTTATGATCATTTCAAATTTTTTCCGCAGTCCCAAAAAACAGTTTTAGGAAATCCAATCAATCTTAATTCTTCAGTTGAAATAAAATCTGATTCTGTCTGTGATAAAAATAAAACTTTAAATATTTTATTTCTTGGTCAAGTAGAGGAGTATAAAGGAATTTTGACTTTAATAAAGGCGATAAAAAATATTTCCGACAATTATATTTTGCACGTCGTCGGTAGTGGCAAGGCTCTAGATTTAGCGAAGGAATTAGCTAAAGATTTGCCCCAAATAAAATTTTACGGTAGAGTATCAAGTGAAGAAAAAGAAGAAAAAATTTGGCCGCAAATTGATTTGCTAATAAACCCCAGTGAAACGCCAGAAAGTTTTGGTATGGTGGTGCTTGAGGCGTATGCACATGGCGTGCCAGTGATCGCTTCAAACATTGGCGCCTTGTCGGAGCTAGTCAAAGAAGGTCAAACTGGAATGCTTTTTGAGGCCGGTGATGCTGAAAGTTTAAAAAATAAAATTCAGTTTTTTGTGGATAATGCTTGTGGTCTCGGAAGTTGGAAGTTGCTTTGCGAGCAAGAGGCGAAGAAATACAGTTTGGATAATTATTTAAATAAAATTCTAAATAAAAAATAAATGGAAATAGTTTTAATTGTTTTAGTTTTAGTCCTCGTTGCGGCGGTCATCGCCACAGCTATGGTTTTTAATAAAAAGTTAACTGAGATTTCGGCTGGCAAAAAGGATGATCAGTCATTTTTGATGTTGCAAGAAAGAATCAAGGAGCTTAATCAAACCATGGATTTGCGTTTGTCAGAATCAACCAAGGCGCTTGATGGCAAGCTGTCCGAGTCAACTCGTCAGATGCAAAATCAATTTGGCCAGAGTGTTAATATGATTAAGGGTGTGACCGAAGGACTAATCAAGGTTCAAGAAACTAACAAGCAAGTTCTTGGTTTTTCTGAACAGCTAAAAAATTTAGAAAGAGTTTTGACGAGTCAGAAGCAACGCGGTAACCTTGGCGAAGCGGGACTCCAATTAGTACTCGAAAATATTTTACCGCCAACGGCTTTCAAGCTTCAATATTCTTTTGATGACGGCGATACTGTCGATGCCGCAATTTTTACTAAAGATGGAATCATTCCGGTTGATGCTAAATTTTCTCTAGAAAATTATAATCGCATCTTGGCCGAGAGCGATAAAGAAAAAAGAGTAGTTCTCGAAAAAGAATTTAAGAATGATTTGAAAAAGCGCATTGATGAAACCAGCAAATATATCAAGCCGTCAAAGGGCACGCTCGATTTTGCTTTTATGTTTATTCCAGCTGAAGGTATTTATTATGATTTGCTCGTCAACGAAGTTGGCGCGGTCAAAGTTGATACTGCAGGACTCATTGATTACGCTTTCAAGCAAAAGAAGGTTATTATTGTTTCGCCAACAACTTTTGCTGCTTATTTACAAACCGTACTTCAGGGTCTTCGCGCTTTGAAGATCGAAGAACAAACCAAGGAAATTATCAAACGCGTAGAAATGTTGCAGCGCCATATTATTGTTTATGATGATTACTTGAAAAAGCTTGGAAATAATTTGAGCACCACGGTTAATTCTTACGTTGCCGCCTCTAAAGAATTTAAAAAGATTGATAAGGACGTGGTCAAGATTACTGGCGTGGAAACAGAGATAGAAGCGATTGAAATCGATAAGCCTCAATTGAATTAATAATTATAAGTAAAATGAAAAGTTTTGAATCTTTTGTGTCTAGAATAGAAAGCGCGGAGGGGGATGAATCGCCGATAGAAACTTTGTCGGGAGAAAAAAAATCCAGTCCGGAGAGTCTAATATCTAAAAGTAAAAGATTGTTAAAGTCAGCAGCGGAAGTCGGTGGCGTGGCTTTTGATTTTTTGAATTATAAGCTAATGAAGCTCAAGGAAAATTTGGGTAATATTGGCGAAGAAGAGTTTGACCAGTTGCTTGCTATTGATTTTAAAAACGAGCTTGAGGACAATGCGCCCATTGACGGTTTATTTTCTCCCGAGAATGACCTTAAGAGGATTTCTGGTTTGCCTCATGGGGAAAAGAGGAAGGCTCTAAAAGAGTTTAAGAATAAAACCGAAAGACAAAGGCAGGCTTGGGCCATGTGCCGGGTTTTCATTGAGCGACGGATAGAGCAGAACCATGATGTGCAAAAGGATAGCCTGATGGCCGAGATCGCACGCTTCGCCTCTGAATATGGCTTCACTGAGGATCAAAATAAATCTGCCGAGGACATGATTGATGGCTACTACGAACAGCGTCAGAAAGTTAAGGATTTATTAGAAAAATATTCTAATCGGGCTGACCTAGTCCAGGCTTTGTGTGGTGAAGCCCTTGAAAATTCTGATGGTTTAGTAGTGGAAATGGGCCCGATGTCCATAGATATCGAAGCCGGATCGCTCGATACGGTGAAAATGCGAGGATCAGAACACTTTAAATGGTGGAACGCTCCAAACTTGGCTGGATTTGCCGCTGTGGCGGAATGTGATAGTTCTGTTTATTATACGGTTATCAGTAATAATCCGCTGTCTCATTTGGAATCTTGGGGCAGTACAGATAAGACTCGCCGGCACGAATGGGAGCATCAGAAAAATCGATTGTTCCGTGATTTTTTTGAGAAAGAAATGACCGAAGAGGAAGAGGAGAAATTACTTGAGGATTATGACGCCGAGCCTGATCAGGAGACCAAAGAAGTTTTATTGTCCGAGTATTTCAATCGTATACAGCAAAGACTTCTCTTCCGCGTTAGGGATGAGATTATAGCTCGATTGCAAACAGAAAAATTTAAGGAGGGAGAAATATCCGGCTTGAGAGAAAAATTTTCTTCCTATGGGGATTATGATTTTATTACTGAATTAGAGGATAAATCAAGGGATGGCGACTCGTTGTGGCAGAAGTGTTTTAGGAATATTATCCGTATTGAATACAGAAAAATTATAGAAAACGCACTCCGAGCATTTACTTCACTGGTAAATCGTGGTCAATTCAGTCGATTTAGTAAGTTATCAGAACTCACTAATCAGGAAGCAATTGCTCTGCTTACTGATAAGTCTCTTGAGGATTGGCCTAAGACCGTCAAGAGATTTTTGAATCAGAAACTTATCAATCACAGTGCGGCCAAGACAACTGAGGCCAATACCGAATCTGATTAATTCTAGTCGAATAATCTTATGCGAACAAGGCCATTGATTTTTCTAATCATCTTAAATTTAATTTTAGTTTTGTTTTTGGTTTTTTGGCTTCGTCCAAATTGGCAAATCGGAGGTGATGGCTTTGGCTATTATTCTTATTTTAGATCGGTTGCAGTTGATCGTGATTTAAATTTTAGCAACGAGTATCAAGAGTTTGATCGCGTTTATAATACTCATCAGTCAGGCGTAATAACTCGCTTAGGAAAAACCGCCAATCAGTTTTCTGTTGGCCCCGCAATTTTGTCAGCTCCGTTTCTACTGGTGACAAACTTTTTTGTCGGTGGATTTTTTTCGGATATCAGTCAATATAATTTAAGTGGTTATGGTACGTCTTATCAGCTGGCGGTTTTTTTGTCAGCTTTATTTTATTTTCTACTCGGACTTTCTTTTCTCTATTTAACTTTGCGCAAACTTGTCCCATCTCGTTCGGCACTTTGGGCGGTGATGTTTTCTTGGCTCGCTTCGCCCCTGATTTTTTATGTCGTCTATGAGCCGTCAATGTCACACGCTTTCGCCTTTTTTGGCATCACTGGACTTCTATATTTTTCTTTGAAGTTAAAAGAAAATCTTTCGTTTAAAAATATTTTTATTTGTGGTTTGTGGCTAGGTCTTTCGATGTTGTGTCGTTGGCAGAATTTGTATTTTATTTTGTTGCCCCTGGTTTTTATTTTTTGGAACAAGGAAAATTGGAGTTTGAAAATTAAATCTTTACTGGTTTTAATTCTTGGTGCCTTAATTATTTTTTGGCCACAGATGCTTGTCTGGCAAAATCTTTACGGCGTGCCGTTTGTCGTGCCTCAAGGCTCCTCTTTTTTTCAAATCTTTCAGCCACACGTTAGGGATTTTTTATTTTCTAGTTATCATGGTTTATTTTTTTGGCACCCAGCGATTTTACTGGGAGTTATCGGTTTGATTTTGGCGGTAAAAAAACAAGCCAAATTAATTTTGGCTATGGTGATAATTTTAATTTTAGAAATTTGGCTTAATGCCGGACTGGTTGATTGGTTTGGTGGTAGCTCATTTGGCGCTCGCCGCATGATCGAGAGTTTGCCGCTTATCGCTATCGGCTGGGCTTATCTTTTTGATTATATTGCAACGCACAAAAGAAAAGCATTAAAAATTATTTCTTATCTTGTTTTTGCGATTTTGATCTTTGCCAATTTGTCGTTACTCGTAAATGTTGGTAGAGGGGTGGTGCCGTTAGAAAATAATTTGGATTGGAGAGTTCTTTGGAAATAATAGTTTTAAAAAACCACCAAAGTTAAAAAGTAAATTGGTGGTTGTGGATTGTGACGAGTTAAGAAAACTACCAGTTGATGCGGAGATAAAATCCTCGAGCCTTGGTTTGTTCGTCTTCAAAGTAGATCAGTTTGGGATGAAGGTCGTTTTCTTTGCAGTGATCCCAGATCATTCGCATGCCGTCTCTGAGGTTGGCAGGTTTGCCATCATCCTTGAGGTGAGTGGAACGCGGACGGCGAATGAAGTCATCAAATCTCACTATGACGACATCGGCGAAGTTGTTATTTCCGTCGATGGCAGTTTGTTTGATGGCCGGAATGTTTCTGATAATGGCTTCAGCGCGGTTAACCTTGATCTGTCTTCTAGCCGTTGGCACAGGAATTTTAACTGCCTCTTTCTTGGTACTGGTTTTCTTCAGTCCCATCTTTTTTAAGAGAATGGAAATTTTGCTGGGCTTCTTTTGTTTTTTAAGATGCTCAGAACGCTTAACCATTAGATGACCCCTTCCTTGGTTTAAGGTGCGAAGTTTATTAAATTTTGGTAAAATAATAACTTATACCGCCATACTATCATCTATTTATCATTTTGTCAAGATATCTAACGTATTGCGACCGGAGCTTCCGGTGGGAAAATAATTTAAATTAAAAAAAATATGACAGACGAAAAAAAGAAAGTTAGAAAAGTTATTATTCCGGTGGCGGGTATTGGAACTCGGTTTTTACCGGCGACCAAAGCTCAGCCTAAGGAGATGATGCCTATCCTGGATAAACCCACGATTCAGTACATTGTTGAGGGGGCGGTCAGGGCCGGCATTACCGATGTTATCCTTGTCACTGGGGCGACCAAAAGGGCCATTGAGGACCATTTTGATAGAAATATCCACCTTGAGGAATATTGCCTCTCTAGGGGCAAAAATAAGGCCTACGAGGCCGTTCGGGTGGCCGCGGAAATGGCTAATTTTATTTATATTCGTCAAAAAGGACGCTACGTCACAGGCACTCCAGTTTTGAATGTTAAAGACTTGGTTGGTAATGAACCATTTGCTGTGGTTTATGGCGATGACATTTGGCAATGCCCGGAAAAATCTCATCTGACTCAGTTGATCGAGACTTATGAAAAATATGGCAATCCAGTGATCACGGCTTACCAGACAGATGATGAAGGCACCAAAAAATATGGCATGATTGAGGGCTTGGAGGTTGAGGAGGGAATTTTTCAAGTTAAGAAATTAATGGAAAAGCCAGGACCAGACAAAACCGCTAGTCGCATGGCTTCGATCTCAGGGTATATTTTGACACCAGATATTTTTGAAGAGTTGGAAAAGATGCAAGTTGATGAAGCACAAGAATTTTGTTTGACTGATGCTATTTCCGCTTTGATGTTGAAGCGTCCAGTCTATGCCAAAATGATTAAGGGCAAATATCATGACGTTGGTTCCAAATTTACTTGGCTTAAGGCTAATATTGAATTTGGACTTGATGATCCAGAGATGAGCCAAGACTTACACAATTTTCTAAAAACAAAAATAAATTAATTCTGCTGTTTTGAGTCATTTAAGCTTTCATGTTATAATAGTCACATGAATCAAAAAGAACTAGAAAAAATATTTAAATTTCTGGGCAGACAGTGGCAGATTTTTGCGCCGCAGTTGGAAGGTGATAATTTAGCCATTTCAGCCGTTGAGAATTTTGCTGAGATCGATTGGTCTGGCGAGATTCCCTTGGAAACCTGGAAAAAGTTTTTAATTCCGTCGGAAGAACGGCTTTTTGTTTTTGACAGTCAGAAGTCTATCGAAACTTTGCCGGAGATCCAAAAAAACGCTCTTTGGGGTGTTAATGTTTTAGATTTGAAGGCTATAACCTTGATCGATCAGGTTTTTGGCAAGGATCCTTATTATCAAAAGCGTCGATCCAACTCACTTCTCATTGGCTATTCTGGCGGACTGGAAAGCGACTACAAAAAGTACAAAGTGCTCAGTCATAATCTTGAAGAGAATGTTTTGGAACATTTGGCTTTTGATATTTTTATTGTTAAATTAAAAAACGGCCAAGTCAAGCTTTATTCCGGTTCACGTCGTGGTCAAGAAACTTTGGATAAATCCGGCGCTAAGGATTATGAAAATATTGAATTTGCTGGACCAGTACCAGAAAAGGGCACCGACAAGAGAATGCTAAGCCTGATGGACAAAATGGAAAAATCTTATGGTACTAAAATCTGGAAAGATTTAGATAAGATTTGTATTGCTTGCGGTAAGTGCGCGATTAATTGTCCGACCTGTTTTTGTTTTGACGTGGTAGATAAATCCGACCCCAAAGATTGCAGTCGTTGTCGTAACGCCACCACTTGTTTTTATAACGACTTTTCGCTAGTCGCCGGCGGACACAAAGAACTCGACAAAGTTAAACAGAAAATTTATTTTTGGTACGCTCACAAATTTATCCGCATTCCTTTTGAATATAATTTGCCAGGTTGCGTTGGTTGTGGTCGTTGTACGAGAGTTTGTCCGGTTGGCATTAAGCTAAATGATGTTTTGGCGGAAGTGGGTAAGACCAAGGAAAAGAAGGTTATAGTAAAACCGATAAAATTAAAAACATAATTTATGAACAAAAATTTACTTTGGTTTGTGGTAATTATCTTAATTTTAATTCTCGGTATTTACGGATTTGTTTATGTTAGACAGAGATTTGCGGCTGATTCTGCTCAGGTCGGAAATAATTCCTCTGTTCCTGGTTGTATTGTGGCGGGTAAGATTTCAAAAAATGCATCAATGGGACCAAAAGGTAATTTTGGAACATGTTGTGCTGGTTTAAAAGAGATAAACGCTGGACTGTCATATCAAGAACCTGGACCAGATCCGATTGGCGACAAAAATGGTTGTGTTTCAAAAATGGGATCAGGTTTAGTTTGTTCGAATTGCGGTGATCATATTTGTAATGCTAGTACCGGAGAAAATAAATGTAATTGTGCTGAGGATTGTAAGTAAAAAAACTATGAATAATCTTTATCAAACTCAAGAAGCGAAAATCCTGTCAGCTAAAATGGTGTCTGATGACACGATGATTTTTCGGTTTTATTTTGTTGATCGTAAGTTGCAAAATCAGTTTGCTTTCTTGCCCGGTCAGTTTATGCAAATCGGTTTGGCTGGTTGGGGTGAATGTCCGATTAGTATTTGTTCATCGCCCAAAAATTCTAAAGAATATTTGGAACTGGCTATTCGTAATGTTGGCGTTTTGACGGAACATTTGCACAAATTGAAAGCCGGAGATCTCGTTCAGCTTCGCGGACCATTTGGTAATGGCTTTGATGTTGATAAATTTAAAGACAAGCCATTAATTTTAATTGGTGGCGGTTGTGGTTTCATTCCACTTCGACCCTTGATTATTGATTATCTAGCAGGTAGACTAGAAAATACAATTTTACAGCTTTTCTATGGTTGTCTCAATGAAAAGACTTTATTGTTTAAAGACGAACATGCTGTCTGGAATCGTCATGCTGATTTTGACATTGCTCTAGAAAAACCATCGGCAAGCTGGAAAGGCGCTAAGGGTTTGGTGACGAATTTGATTAAAGAAAATAAGAAAATTACGCCAAATTCCGTGGCCGTGCTCGTTGGTCCGCCGAAGATGTATAAATTTGTAATTGAAGAATTGAAGAAAAAGAAAATTAAAGACGAAAATATTTACTTGTCTTTGGAGCGCAAGATGTATTGCGGTGCTGGTGTTTGTCAGCATTGCGCTATCGGGCCATATTATGTCTGCAAGGACGGTCCGGTATTTTCTTGGGATCAGATCAAGGATATTCCTGAGGTTATTTAATTATTAATATAAAAACATGTTTGCTGTTGTTTTAATTGTGCTTGGCGCCGTTTTTCTTTTGAAAAACCTTGGCATTATGCCTGGTATTCAGTGGGAAATTGTTTGGCCGATTGTTCTGATTGTTCTAGGTATCTCTTTATTGTTTAAAAAAAGAAGCTAATTTTGAGATTTCTTTTCAGTTTAATTTTATTAGTACCGCTTCAAAACGGTAAATTTTTTATTTTATGTGTTTAACGTTACCCGCTAAAGTTGTATCTGTTGGTAAAAATGGCAAAGCTATAATTTCTTCTGGCACAAAAGACTTGGAAATAAGCTTGGGTCCAGTAAATGATATTGAAGCTGGCGATTGGGTTTTGTATACCAATGAATTCTTGGTTAAAAAAATAGATGAGCAAGATGCTCGGGAGATTTTTGATTTGCTCGCTTCTTACCCAAAACCAGATTACGACAACCTTGAAGATAAGTTTAAAAAAGTTTTGGAATCGGCTTCACGACAAACTCTGACTAAATCTGATTTAGAATATTTATTTCAGTTAGAAGATTCAGCGTTGCTTCAAGCGCTTTATTCGGAAGCTAACATTACTCGCAAATCAAATATAAAAGATCATATTTGCATTCATGGTATCATTGAATTTTCTAATTATTGCCGGAATAACTGCGCTTATTGCGGACTTCGCGCCGATAATCATGAGGTAAAAAGATATCGTATGTCGCCTGAGGAAATTGTGGCTACAGCCGTCCAGGCGGTTGATCGGGGATACAAGATATTAGTTTTACAATCCGGTGAAGACTTGTGGTTTGACGAAGAAAAAATTTGTCAGATAATTAAAGACATTAAAAGCAAATGTCGAGTTTTTATTTACTTAAGTATTGGTGACAGGTCGTTTGCGGAATATGAAAAATTTCGTCAGGCTGGAGCCGGTGGAGTTTTGTATCGCTTTGAAAGTTCCAATGAAAAATTATATGCTGAAATGCGGCCAGGTCATATTTTAAGCGAACGAATTAATATTTTAAAGAAGTTGAAAGAAATGGGCTACGTTCTGGCAACTGGCTCGATTATCGGTTTACCTGGCCAAACGGCTAGTGATTTGGCTAATGATGTTTTGTTAATGAAGGAGCTCGATACTTTTATGCCATCATTCGGTCCGCTTATTCCGTCAAAAAACACGCCACTGGCAGGCGAGTCAAAAGTTGATTTTTCTATGGTTTTAAAAATGATTGCTATTTCAAGGCTAGTTATGCCCAAGAGCCGGATTTCTGTCACAACAGCTATGGAAACCATGCGCTCAACTGATGGCCGGCAATCAGCCTTTATGGCTGGCGCTAATTCGGTAATGTTTAATCTCACTCCCGCCAAATATCGAGATGATTATTATATTTATGAAAACAAATTCTTTGACGCTGGTGAAAAATATGAAAAATGGGCGCTGTTTAAGGGCGAGTTGAGTTATCAGATGATGGAAAAGGAATTGAATATTGAAATATAAATTAAAAAAGCGGCCTTTGTGGGGTCGCTTTGTTTTTTTACTAATCTTTTGCTGTCGGCTCTAGAAGGTCTGGCTTGATTGAACTTTTGATCGGAAGCGCAGTCCTTCGGGAATTAACTTTTTGGTTTTGACTTTGCCAGTCTCTTCGCGAATGGCTTTCTTGAGGGCGAGGTAATAATCCACCCAAGACCAGACGCAGAATCCGCCAAGTAGCGCTCCGCCGAAGAGAGAAATTTCTTTTTGGAAGTTCAGGAAAAATTTGGCAATGAAATCCAGGCCAATAAATCTGAATAACCAGAGAAAAATATTACCTTCGACCGGAATGATGGCGATGAGGACGCACATCAGCGGAAAGCTGATGATCGTCTTCCACTTGCCAGATAATCTTGCGGGAAATGGCCGGTTGATTTGGCTTCGAAGCCAGGTGACATGAGAGTCTCTAACAAAAAGCAAAGCCACCGGAATGAAGTTGACCATGCCCAAGAGAATCAGCGGGAAATAGGCAAAGGTCAGAGCTTTGTCGGCTCGAGGATCCCAGATTTGTCCAAATTTGGAGATGCAGTTATACTTTCTGGCGATATTGCCATCGACTGCGTCGCTGATTGAAGCCGTGGAGACCAGGAAAATAATGAGCAGATGAATGCTCGCCAGCGAATTTTCCTGAATTCCCAGTTGCTTGTAGTAGCACATAGCCAGGAGGAGGAAAAAGACAAAGAAGGCAAAAATGATTCTGACAATAGTGAGAATATTGGGCACATATTTAATCATGATGCCTACCTCCTTGGAGTTTAAATAGAATGAACGACCGCTCACGTCTGTGAACACCCTCATTTTAGCCGATTTTTTTGTTTTGGTCAATTAATTTAGTAATAATTTGGCCATTAGTTAAAAATTTGTTAAAATATAGGATATGGTAGTTAAAAAAATAGGCGCCAGTCGCCGTAAACCCAAGATTGCTATTATCGGCCTCACTTCTTGTGAGGGCTGTCAGTTCGCCATGCTCGATAAGGGCAAAAGGTTTTTGGACTGGTTAGCCAAATGCGATGTTGGAGAATTTAGGCTTGTTGAAGATTTGCCCATGAAAGAAAAAGAGCAGTATGATTTTTGTTTTGTGGAAGGCAATCCTGTCACGGCCGAAAATATCAAGTTATTGATGGACATGAGAGCCAGATGCAAAACTCTAGTTGTTATTGGTAATTGCGCAGCGCTCGGCGGAGTTTGGGAACTCAAGAATTATGGCAATAAGCAAAAGACGATCAAGGAGGTTTACAAAAAAATGAAAGTCGCTAATCCTGATATTAAAGAAGTTGATAATTTTGTTAAAGTTGATTTGACGATCCCTGGTTGTCCAATTGACGGCGATGAGTTTATGGAAATTGCGAATCAATTATTAAAAGGCAGAACGCCAAAAATTCCTCAGACGCCAGTTTGCTTGGAATGTCAAAAGCGCGGTTATGAATGTTTATTGCAAAAAGGGGAGATCTGTCTCGGACCGATTACTTTGGCTGGTTGCAACGCAGTTTGCCTTAAGAGCAAGCAGGCCTGTTGGGGTTGTCGCGGATTATTGCAAGGTGGTCAAGTCCAAAATTTAATGAAACATTTGACTAAGAAGTTTACCAAGGATCAGATTTATCGGGTGATGGAAGTTTTTGGCGCTAGAGATTCAATTATGAAAGAATTAGAAATAGAGGAAAAGAAAAATAAGAAATAAATATATGAATCTATCAACTGAGGTACTTAAGGAGACCGGAGAGAGATTTAAGCCTGAGGAGGTGAAAGCAATTGCGCTGGTAGAGAGCAAGGCAATGTTAAAAGATTTGGGTGATGATGCGAAAGACCCAGAAAAATTTCATGTTTGGATTAAGGAAAATTCAGATACCCTTAGAAAAATTATAAATGGAAATGCCAAGGAGATAGAAGAGATGATGATTGGTGATGAGTTTGAAGAAAAAGCTGTTGGTTTCATTTTTAATTTACTTCAGGAAGAAAAAAGTAAAAGAGCTAATATTATTGAGTTGGATCACGTTCACGATAATGCTGCGTAAAAAATAAATTATGAAAATACAAATCAATCATATAGGAAAAATGGAAGGCCATGCGGATTTTGTGGCGGAGATTTTGAAAGGCGATGTTACATCGGCCAAGTTAATGACGACCGAAGGTTCTCGCTTGATTGAGGGTATTTTGGTTGGTAGACATTTCAGTGAAGCGCCTGTTATTACTTCTCGCATCTGTGGTATTTGTCCCGTGGTTCACAAAATTTCTTCGATCAAGGCTATTGAAAACGCTTTCAAAATAAAGCCTAGTGAGCAGACAATAAAACTCAGGAGAATTATGCTTTTGGCTCAGATGATCCATAGTCATGCTTTGCATTTATTTTTCTTGTCCTTGCCCGATTTTTATAATCTAGAAAATGATTTTGATTTTATTTCTCGCCAGCCCAAGGAAGCGGAGAGCGCTATCAAGCTTCGCGAGTGGGCGCTCAAGGTAATTGAAGTCATTGGTGGTCGCGCCATTCATCCTATCGCTTGCGAGATTGGCGGTTTTAAAGTTTTACCAAAGGAAGAAGAGTTAAAGGATCTAGCCAAACAGCGAGAAGTTTTATTGAAGCAGGCTCTTGGTTTGGCAAATTTGGTCATGAAAATAAAATATCCTAAATTCAGCCGGCCGACAACTTTTATCTCCATGACCAGCGACAAGGAATATCCATTTTACTCTGGAGATTTGAAAATCTTAGAACCGATTTTAAAGAAAAAGGCTAAACCGGAATATCGGATTATTTCAGCCAAGGATTTTACCAAAAATATCAAAGAAGTCGAGGAGCCATTCCGTGCTGCCAAGTCGGCCGAGCTTGATGGCGAGCCGTTTATGGTTGGAGCTCTCGCTCGTATCAATAATAATTCTGACAAGTTGAATAAATTAGCCAAGGGACTACTACGCGGTTTGCATTGGAAGTTACCGCAGTACAATTCTTTCTTAAATATTCCCGCTCAGTCTATTGAGCTCGTCCATTGTCTCGAAGAAATTTGTCAGTTGCTCGAAGAGACGGCTAAGACCCTGAAGCCGGAAGAAAGTTGGGAAAGTAAAAACCGAATTATTGGCGGAGCCAATCCTCTTGGCAAAGAAACCAAGGGCGCTGATGCGACGGAAGCTCCTCGTGGCACGCTTTATCATGAATATGTTATAGATAAGAATGGTTTTATAAAATCTTGCACAATCATTACCCCAACCGTTTCTTTCTTGAAAAATCTGGAAGCGGATATTATGGAGTACTTGCCTGGGTTGATGAAGATGGATCCAAAGAAAAGATCAATAAAAATCAGGTCTCTTATTCGCGCTTATGATCCCTGTATCTCTTGCGCTACACACTAGGTGGCGAATGGCTAATAGCATATGGCTTATGGCTAGTAGCTTTTTAGAGGATGGATTTAATTTATTTTAAGATTATGAGATATAACAAAGAATTAATCATGTACCATATGCTATTAGCTATTAGCCATTCGCATGTTTAGATTTGAAAATTTAGAAATTTGGCAGGAATCAATAAAATCAGCAAATCTAGTTTATGACACTACTAACAAATTTCCACAGGTGGAATTATTTGGACTGGGCAGTCAAATAAAAAGAGCAGCTGTTTCTATTTCGGCAAATATTGCAGAAGGCTCTGCCAGCGAGTCAGTAAAAGAGTTTAAAGCATTCCTAAATTATTCCATTAGGTCTGCTGCCGAAGTTGTTTCAGAATTATATATTGCCAAAAACAGAAATTATATTGAAGAAAAGGAATTTGAAGATTTATATAATAGATTGGAAATTTTAATAAGGAGAATTACGGCCTTCAGAAATAGTCTAAAATAACAATTACTATCATTCATGTGTTATTTACTATTGGTTATAAGCCATTAACTATAAGCTATTCATATGCATGATTTCCATTTGGCGGACATGATTTATCGAGCGATCATGGATTACGCCCAGAAGAATAGTTGGCAAAAAGTAAAATCAGTGACGATTGAACTTGGATCTATTGTTGAGCACGGCGAAGAAATTTTGCCGGCTAATTTAGCTTTTAATTTGAAGTTGTTAGCTGAGGGGGGGATTGCTGAAGGATTGGAAGTTAAAATATTAAAAATTTCCGGCGGCGATTGGATTCTGAAAGAAGTTGATGCTGAATAAAAAATAAATTAAATAATTATGAAAATTAAATCAATCAAACAGCTCAAAAATCTCAAGGGTCAAAAAGTTTTGGTCCGCGTTGATTTTAATGTGCCGTTAACTAAAGATCGCAAGGTCGGTAAAAGCGAGGACTATCGAATTGTCAAAACCATTCCAACTATTGAATTTTTAGTCAAAAAAGGCGCCAAGGTAATTTTGATGGCACATCTTGGAAGGCCAGATGGCAAAATTATAGAAGATTTGCGTCTAGGGCCAGTCGCTAGAAGGTTATCTCAATTATTAAAGAAAAAAGTTTTGAAGAGCAGGGAAATTTTGGGAGCGGAAACTGACAAGCTTATTGCCGGCATGAAAAACGGAGATGTTTTATTGTTGGAAAATGTTCGTTTTGATGCGCGAGAAGAAAAGGCTGATAAATCCTTTGCTAAGCAACTAGCGGGACTCGCGGATATTTTTGTTAATGATGGTTTTGCTGTTTCTCATCGCGATCAGGCCTCGGTTTCTACAGTGCAAAATTATTTGCCAAGTTATGCTGGCTTGCTTTTAGAACAAGAAATTTTTAATTTGGATAAAGTCCTAAGAAAACCAAAAAAACCATTGACGGTAATCATCGGCGGTGCTAAAATTTCTACGAAAATGAAAGTGATTCGTAATTTCTTGCCGGTAGCCAAACATATTTTGCTTGGAGGCGCTTTAGCTAATACGGTTCTGGAAGTTATGGGAGTATCCGTTGGTAAATCGTTAGTTGAGCCGAAGATGTTTGCCGAGGTCAAAAAAATTAAATTGACCGACAATCAAATGATTGTGCCGGTTGACGGCGTGATGGCTGCAAATTACGAAAGCAAAACTGGTCGGCTTGGAGCTCTAGGAAAAATTAAAGACAGTGAGGTAATTCTTGATATCGGTCCAGACACGATTAAGCTTTATGAAAATATTATTGCTAAATCAAAGATGGTCGTCTGGAATGGGCCAATGGGACTGATTGAAACTCCGGCCTTTGCCAAAGGCACTATGGCTATGATAAAATTCCTGGCCAAGGGCAAGGGCGAGACAATCGTTGGCGGGGGAGAGACAGTGCAGATGATTCGCAAAATGAATCTAGAAAAGAAGTTTGATTTTATCTCAACTGGTGGCGGCGCGATGTTGGAGTTTTTGGAAGGAAAGAAATTACCAGGCATTATTAAGCTAATTAAATAATCCGCCAGCTGGCGGAAATAAATAAGTAAAAATTTATGAGCGGAGAACAAGGAAAAAACTGCGATTGCCAAGACGGCGGTTGCTGCTGTGGCGGAACAAACCACAAAATCATCGGCATCGTGGCGGCTATTGTTTTAGTTATTTTGGGTATTTATTTATTGATCTTAGCAATGAATGCCTGGAAGGCCAATTATTATATTGGTCAAACTCCTGATTCCAAAAATTTAGTCACCGTTGATGGCTCAGGAAAAGTTATTGCTAAGCCAGATGTAGCAATTATTGATGTTGGTATTATTTCAGATGGCGCTACCGTGGCTCAGGCTCAAAAAGATAGCACCGATAAAATGAATGCAATTACTAAAGCAGTCAAAGATGAATTTAAAGTTGATGATAAAGATATTCAAACTGCTAATTATTCCGTCAGTCCGAAATATGATTGGACTAGTGGCACTCAAAAAATTATTGGCTACACTGTCAATCAATCTTTGACGATCAAGGTTAGAAATCTAGATAAAGCCGGCGATGTTCTTGGTCGTGTCACTGCTCTTGGTGCTAATAGCGTCAATGGACCTCAATTTACTATTGACGATCCAACCGCTTTGCGTGCTCAAGCTAGAGAGAAGGCCATTAAGGAAGCTAAGGACAAAGCTAAGGTTATGGCTGATCAAGTTGGTATCAAGCTCGGACGCATTGTTAATTTTTCTGAGGGAAGTAGTCCAGTAGCTAATTATTATGCTAATGACATGATGGCTTTGAGCGTTGGCTCGGCTAAAGCTGTTGCTCCATCTCCAGTAATTGAGGCTGGTAGTCAGGAAATTGATGTTAGTGTCAGTATTTCTTACGAAATTAAATAGTTAAAAATAAATAATAAGATCATGGCAAAAATTAAGAAAGTAACCGCGAGAGAAATCTTGGATTCCCGCGGAAATCCTACAGTTGAAGTTGAGGTTTTACTGTCTGACGGACACAAAGCTTGGGCTGCTGTGCCTTCCGGAGCCTCTACAGGCTCTCATGAGGCCCTCGAACTACGAGATGGCGATAAGTCGCGTTATGGCGGAAAGGGCGTGTTGAAGGCCGTGGCCAATGTTAATAAAAAGATTGCTCCAAAGCTTGTTGGTCTAGATCCAAAAAAGCAAAAAGAAATCGATGGCTTGATGATTAAGCTTGATGGCACTGAAAATAAATCCAATCTTGGCGCTAATGCCATCTTGGGAGTTTCTCTTGCCGTGGCTCGCGCTGCTGCTATTTCATCGAAGAAGCCTTTGTATGCTTATTTGAAAGAAAAATATTGGGCTAAGGATAAGAAGTGGCATTTTCCAGTTCCAATGATGAACATTATGAATGGCGGTTCACATGCCGGTTGGTCAATTGATATTCAAGAATTCATGGTTACACCTCAGCAAAAAAATATTAAAGAAGCTGTGCGTTGTGGTGCTGAGATTTTTCATGAGCTTAAGGGAATTTTAAAAGAAAAGGGTTACCCAATTACTGTTGGCGATGAGGGTGGTTATGCTCCAAAATTAGGAGGAAATGGTCAGGCTATGGAAGTAATTGCTCAAGCTGTCAAAGATGCCGGCTATAATCTGGGCAAAGACGTGAAGATGGCTATCGACTCAGCTGCTTCTGAATTCCACAAGGGCGGACTTTATAATATGAAATCTGATCGCACCAGTTTGAATGCTAGTCAGATGGTGGACATGTATAGTAAATGGGCAGAAAAATATCCAATTGAGTCTCTTGAGGATGGTCTAGCTGAAGACGACTGGGAAGGTTGGGCAAAATTGACCACCAAACTTGGTAGTAAGATGGCTTTGGTCGGCGATGATTTGTTTGTGACCAATGTCAAAAGACTTGAGAGAGGAATTGAAGAAAAAGTCGGCAATGCGATTTTAATCAAATTGAATCAAATTGGCAGTTTGACCGAAACGATTGACTGTATCAAGATGGCTCAAGCTCACAAATACAAAGTTGCCGTGTCTCATCGTAGCGGTGAAACAGTTGATGATTTTATCTCCGATTTGGCCGTGGCCTCTTCGTCAGAATATATCAAGACTGGCTCACTTTGCAGAAGTGAACGCGTAGCCAAGTATAATCGTTTGATGGAAATTTGGGATGAAGTGAAAGCTAAATAGTGTTATATAAAAAGACGCTCATTTGAGCGTCTTTTTTTGTTGTCCTAGAAATGATATAATATAAACATTAATTTTATATTTTTCTCATGGCAAAAACTGAAAATAAAAAAGTTGTTTTACTGATTCTCGATGGCTGGGGGATAGGCAAGGAAGATGCAGGCAATCCGATGCATCTCGTTAAAACGCCCTTTATTGATTCACTTAAACATCATTATCCTTGGACTAAGCTTTGCGCTTCTGGTAAATGTGTTGGCTTGCCGCCAGATCAGCCGGGAAACTCGGAAGCTGGACATCTTAATATTGGTGCTGGCCGAGTTGTGGATCAGGATGTGGTTAAAATTTCCAAGCAAATTAATACTGGAGAGTTTTTTAAAAATTCAGCTTTTGTTTCTGCCTTAAATCATGCTAAGAAAAATAAATCAAGTGTTCATTTGATGGGCATGTTATCCGATGGTCAGAGTCCTCATAGTGACCCTGATCATTTATTGGCACTGCTGACTTTTTTTCGTGATAAAAAATTCAAAAAAGTTTTTCTCCATCTTTTTACTGATGGTCGCGACAGTGCTCCGCGTTCGGCGCTCAAATCTATTGAGGCTCTAGAAAGATTTTTATTGCCTAATGAAAAAATTGCCACCGTCATTGGTCGTTTTTATGCTATGGACAGAAAAAAAGATTGGGGACGAACTTTGCAGGCTTACGATGCCATGACAATAGGCACGGGTCACAAATCTGACAGTCCTCAAGCCGGAATTACTCGCGCGTACAATGCCAATATCACCGATGAATTTATTGAACCGATTGTTCTCTATGAAAATGGCAAGATGATTGAGAGAATAAGCGACAACGACGCTATTATATTTTTTAATTTACGATCTGATCGTGCCAGGCAACTGACTAAGCCTTTCGTTCAGTCTCAATTCGAAAAGAAAAATCCCGGTGCCAAGAGGCGACGAGAAGTTTTGCAGAATATTGTATATGTTGCCATGACTGATTTTGGTCCTGACCTTGATAGTATTCTTAGCGCTTATCCGTCTGAAGACATCAAGGAGACCTTGCCGTTTTTACTTTCTGGTCGGCGCCAAGTTTACATTGCAGAATCTGAAAAGTATGCTCACGTGACCTTCTTTTTTAACGGTGGTTACTCTGATTGCGTTGATGGTGAAAAAAGAATTTTGGTTTCTTCGCCCCATGTTGATAATTATGCCAAAACTCCAGCTATGTCCACAGCCAAAATTTATGCCAAGATAAAATCATCATTGTCTAAGTTTGATTTCATTTGTGTTAATGTTGCCTGTCCGGATATGATCGGCCACACGGGCAATATGCAAGCAGCCATGAAGACAATTAAGATTCTCGATAGTTATGTTAAAAAAATTACTAAAGATGTTTTGAAGAAAAAGGGGATCTTGATAATTACCGCCGATCATGGTAATATAGACTACATGCTAAATCCTAAAACGGGTGAGGTTATTACTGAGCATACTGATAATTTAGTGCCGTTCATGTTGATAGGCAAAGAGTTCGCTGGTCATCAGGTTTTAAGGAAAAGCGGTGGAAAATTAGCGGATATTGCCCCGACAATTCTAGAATTGTTTGGCATCAAAAAAAGCAAACTAATGACAGGGAAAAGTCTGATTAAATAATTAGTAATCAAGGATTAATTATAAATATGTCTGAAAATCCAAGACCAAAACCGGTAGTTCTGATTATTGCTGATGGTTGGGGTATTGCTCCACCTAGTCGCAGTAACGCCGTGTCTTTAGCTAAGACGCCGTTTATTAGTAATCTGATTAAAACTTATCCTGCCATGACTCTGCAAGCTTCTGGTGAAGCGGTTGGTTTGTCCTGGGGTGAAATTGGCAACAGTGAAGTTGGTCACTTAAATCTTGGCTCCGGAAAATTAATTTATCAGAATTTGCCAAAGATTAATAAGTGCATTTCTGACGGATCATTTTTTACCAATGAAAAATTTCTAGCTGCCGCTGATCACGCTAAGAAAAATAAATCAGCTTTGCATATCATGGGTTTATTTTCTTCTGGCAGCGTTCATTCATCGATGGAACATCTTTACGCTTTGGTGGAATTTTGTCAAAAGCAAAAACTAAAAAAAGTTTTTATTCATGGTTTCCTCGATGGCCGCGATATGCCATTTAATTCTGGCATTGATTTGGTCGAAAAATTACAACAAAAATTAGAAAAAGTTCCTGAAATAAAAATCGCTTCATTGGCTGGAAGATTTTACGGTATGGATCGTGATAATCACTGGGAACGTATTGCTTTGTCATACAATGCCATTGTAAAGGGCGAAGCCGAGAAAACTTTTGATAATCCGGCCGAAGCAGTCAAGGCTTCTTATGATCAAAAAATTTACGACGAGGAAGTTGTCCCGACCGTGATAACTGAAAATGGTCAACCGGTTGGAAAGGTCAGTGATGGCGACTCCATGATTTTTTTCAACTTCCGTTCTGATCGCGCTAGAGAAATTACCAAAGCCATGGTACTTCCTGGTTTTGATAAATTTCCTAGAGAGTATTTGAAAGATTTATATTTTGTGGGAATGACGGAATATGAAAAAGATTTACCGGTTGAAACTGCATACCCAACAGAAAATATTCAGTATCCTTTGGCTCGGGTAATTTCTGAAGCCGGACTGACTCAGCTTCACGCTGCCGAAACAGAAAAATACGCTCACGTCACTTTCTTTTTTAATGGTGGCCGTGAAGAGCAGTTTACTGGTGAGGATCGTATTTTGGTGGCGTCACCTAGAGTTAAGTCTTATGATGAAAAACCAGAAATGTCAGCCAAGGAAGTAACCAAGAAAATTTTGGAAACGATAATGGCTGATAAATATGATTTTGTGGTAGTTAATTATGCTGGTGGTGATATGGTTGCTCATACGGGAAATTTAAAAGCTACAGTCAAAGCTTGTGAGGTGATTGATGATTGCGTTAAGCAACTAACGGAAACAACGCTTGCCAAGGGTGGAGTAGTTTTTATTACCGCGGATCATGGTAATGCTGAAGAATTATTAAATTTACAATCAGGAAAGGTGGACAAAGAACACAGTACTTATCCCGTGCCGTTCATCGCTATTGGTAAGCAATGGGAAGGTAAAAATGCCGGTGTTTCAGATAGTATTGGTTCTGATCTTAGTTTGGTTCAACCGGCTGGAATTTTATCTGATGTGGCGCCGACGATTTTAAAAGTCATGGGTTTGCCACAGCCAGAAGAAATGACAGGTAGAAGCTTGTTATAAAAATAAAATTGAAATAAAAAAGACCGGCATAATTTGCCGGTTTTTTGGTAAAGAAAAAAGGCGACCAGAGAATCTTCGTGAGAAGATCCTGTGGTCGCCAGGGTTGGCCGTTCTGCGCTTATTGGGGTGTCAGAACGGTTACATAAATGATCTGGGTCATGGTTCCCAGCGGGTGGGAACTGTTCCAGACAAAACATTGATATTGTGCTCCGTCTCTCAGCACCGCGTTGGTGATGGTGAGGTCAGGGTTCGCAGTTCCGGCAATGGGAATGCCATTACGGAGCCACAGGTACTGAAGATTTCCACCGCTCGCAATCACCGACAGGGTGATTGTGTCGCCGAGATTGATGGCTCGGGACGGCGAGACCAACTCGATGGTTGGGGTGGTTTCGGCCGGCGGTGTCGTTGTCAGAGTTGCCGAATTAGAACCGACACCCTGATACTGATTTGAAACGACGCAGTAAACTGTGCTCGGCGCCGCTTTATACTCAACGTGATTGATTGTCAACGTTGAGCTTGTAGCGCCAGGGATCTGTACGCTATCCCAATACCATTGATAACTCAGTGTTCCGGGACCGGTGGCGGCAATGGTAAAAACCGCGTCTTGCTCGATGGTCACCGTTTGGTTTACCGGCTGCTGTGTGATTATGATTGGAGAAACCACAGTCAGATTTGCCTTATTGGACATTACGGAGAGTTCCGATGTTCCAACTGTGTTGGTGACGGCACAACTGTATTGCCCGGCATCATCCAGGTGGACATTGGGAAAAGCCAAGGTGGAGCTGGTTGCTCCGGCGATATTGTTTTCGCCCTTTGCCCATTGGTAGGTCAGGACGCCATTGCCCGTGGCCACAACGGTAAATATTACTTTGGACTCTCCGGCGATGGCGAGTATGTCGCTCGGTTGAGTTGTTATCTGAGGCGCGTTTGCAGCCTCATTGACGATCAGGGAAACTTCAATTGAGTTTTCCCACATTACTCCGGCGCCAGTTTTATTGGTGATAGAACAATAGTACAAGCCGGCATCACTAAGTTGAGAGTTAGTAATGACCAGAGTTGAAGTTGTTCTTCCAATTATTTCGGCACCGTTTTTGAACCATTGATAACTCAGAGTTCCATTGCCAGTTGCTGAAACCATGAATACTGCCTGATTTCCAAGAACGACAGTATTGGTGGTTGGTTGCTGAGTAATCGTCGGTTTCCCGGGTATTGCCACCACCGTCAGCTCAACCTCATTAGATGTAATAGTTCCGGCAGAATTAGTGACGATACAACGATACTTATCACCATTAACGGCGGAGCTGTAAAAAACATTTAGCGAAGATGAACTTGCGCCATCCAGTTTCTCTCCATTTTTTGCCCACTCATAAGACAGGCTGCCAGATCCGGTTGCCACGACTGTAAAGGTGGCTATTTCTCCCGGATAGAGGGTCTGGCTCGTCGGCTGCTGAACGATTTGTGGTGCAATCGGTGATTGCGTCGCCCAGTCCCAGTTTTGGAGATCCATGAGCTTGGTCATGGGCGCGCCGTCATAGTTGCCAATAACTTTTGTGGTGTCAAAATAATACTTGACATTGTCGATGACAGCGTACGCGTTCAACTTCAGACTTCCCGCGAGAGAAGGAGAAATTGTGAACGACACGGAAGTCCCATTGTAATTGACTCCGCTTCCAATCATGTTGACTGTAAAGTTGGAGACGTTTCCGTAAGTCAAGGAAATAGGAGTGGTTTCGAATACTCCCCAGGGGGCGTTATTCGGAAACATCCAGAGAATTCCCATTTCATGTACGTCAGCCCAGTTTTTGCCGACGGGCGGATTAACCAGAGTATTGGCCATGGTGGCGCCGTTGGCATTGAAACTGAACGATGTGACACCGTCTTGGGGGACGGTAAAGAAAATGAGGGGTTCGGCGAAGACCGATGTCAACAACAAACAGAAAACTGATACTGCGAGGATCAACTTTTTCATGATACTACTCCTTTGGGCTTTTGCCCTGAGCTAAGGTAAGGTCTCCCTAGGGGAGTCCAGGTTAACTTATCTTTTCTTTATATTTTAAGGCTTTTGGGCCATATTACTTTCAATTTTCAAAGTTCCTTAAATCAAAGGCTTTTCTGATTTAATTGATAAGAATAGCACACATTTTGATTTTTGTCAATAGTAATTGGTTATTTTATCTAAATTTAGATAAAAAAAGCGACCAAGAAACCTTTTTAGGGGTTTGTTGGTCGCGAATGATTATTGACGTTTTTTTGTTTAATTTGGCGTCAAAATCGTCAGATAAATGATGCCGGAGATGTTGGTTCCGACGTCATTCCAGAAAAAGCACTGATACTGAGCGCCGTTTTGGAGGGCGACACTTGGAATCAGGTAGTCTGGGGCGATAGCTCCGGGAATGGGGATGCCATTTCGGAGCCAAATAAAGTGCAGATTGCCACCACTAGCCTGACAATGAAGCAGTGCCGGCGAACCAAGCCAGATAGCTTGGGAGTCCGAGACAAAGTTCAAAGTCGGGGCGGTGATAGTGGTGTTGATAAGTAGGGTCAGACTGGCCCAGTCCGACAAGATCGAGCCACCGGAGTTACTGGCCATACATCGGTAGTTTCCGGTGTCTGTTTCTTGGACGCTTGCAATAGTCAGAGTGTTTTGATTGGCTCCGGCTACGTCCAGACCGTTTTTCTGCCATTGGTAACTTATTGGCAGGGTTCCGGTGGCCAGAGAGACAAGCATCACGGTTTGATTCTGACCGCTGACTTGGCTTTCTGGTTGGACGATGAAGAATGGCCGAGTGACATTAACATCAAGCACTTGATAATTCAAGATGGTTGAGGTTGAAGCCACGACATTGCCATCGATCATTGCAATGACTGTTTGCCTGACTCTGATTGCCCCCACTTTGTCGGTGGGGGCTCTCAGAGTGTCGGAGGTGATGCCAGTTGACTGCCAACCGCTTGAGGTTTCGATGTCCCAAGCGTACTGCTGTTGAAGATTGCCAGCCAAGCTCGGAGAGACCGAGATGGCTATGACAATCATCAGAACGGCAATGAGCAGTTTCATAGCTGCCTCCTTTTACGGTTTAGGTACTGTGACCCAGACCTTACGAATCATAAGGGAATGTCCCTTGGTCACATTGATGGGCATTGTCTGCGGAACGCCGTCGACCTGAATGTCGGTGATGGTATTTTGCAGAGTCCAACCTTGAACCGTGAGAGTCATCTGAGTGCTGACACTGCCGACGGAATCGGTCACGGTGCAGATAATGATCGCGCCGTTGTCCGCGTCCGTGGCGATGAAGCTGTAATTCAGAGAATTGCCACCGACGACAATTCCATTCTTAGTCCAGACGTAGGTCTGGGTAAGATTGTTGATGTTACTTGCGGTCACGCTGAGGTTGACGGTTAAGCCAGTTGTAGTGGCCAGATCAGACAAGCCGACACTGAATACTGGCTTGGTGTCCACAATCAGATGAGCCGGGTTGGAACTGGTTGAACCGGTGATGTTGGTGGCAATACAACTGATCGATGTGCCATTGTCCGCGCCAGTAGCGATGAAACTATAGGTACTGGAGGTGGCGCCGGTAATAGTTGTGGCCATGTCATACCACTGGTAGCTGATCGGAGTGGTACCGGTCACCGCGACAGAGAAGGTGGCAAGAGTGCCGCTGTTAACTCTGGTATCGCTGGGCTGTTGGGTGAAAACGACCACGTCATTTACCGTATAGGTAATGATTGTAGACGTTGTCGCCACAATGACCATTGACCCGGTACTGGTTTCGGCCCAGCCGGTCACGTCTTGACGCAACCAATTATTGCCGGAAGTGGTGGTCGGGGCGCTGATGGTCTCGGAGGTTTCTCCAGTGATCGTGGTGAAATTTGTCCCGTCGGTGGAGTGTTTCCAGCCGTAGGTGACACTGGTGATTTGCTGCGCAAAAACCGAATTGGCGATGATCATCATCGCCAGGACTACGAAAGTGGCCATCATCTTCTGTTTCATGATTCGATTCTCCTTTTAGTTTTTTGTGGTTTTAGATGATCCATCTTTTTACTGCGGCCCTAGTACGGCGCGTCTGGTGAATTTGGCCAGTCCTCCTTTAAAAAAATGTTGATTTGCTGGAGGTGCTGGATCCAGGAAATTCAGACGGAAAAGATAATCGTTTTGCCAGAAGTCAATCACTTTGCCGCCTGAGCCGTCGTCAACAGGATCAATCTTTTTGTTGACATGAACAATTTTCAATCTTGTTAGATTGAAGTAACTTGTGTTGTTCATGTTGCTCGAGAGATTGAGCGCCAAGAGGTTTCCTCGAAAGTGCCCTTGTAGAACATTGGGAGAATTCCAATTGGCTGGCTCAAAGCTGGCTTTGAGTCCCGAAAACGGCAGTCCAGAGAATGGCGCGCGGTCGGTAGCTGTTAGTCCCCAGCCGGTTGGTCCGCAAACAGCGATATTGGTAATAGAGCTGTCCGCATCAACAAAGCTGGGATTGGCCAGTGACGATCGCAATTGAACGCCAGAGGTAGCCGTTATGGTAATTGGCATTTTGCCGGTACCATCTGGTAGGCCAAATGTTGCCGTAGTAGTATCAGCGCCACTGAAAAAATCTTGTTCGAAGAAATCGATGATTTTTCCACCGTTTCCATCATCGACGATGATGCTGGGATTGTTGTTATACTTTCCCGTAAAATTGTCGAGTTGGAAATAGCCGATTTTACTGCCACTGCCATTGGCCGCCACGAGTGTCCCACGAAAATGACGGAACGGAGCAGTGCCTCCGGTTTCAAAACTGGCTTCTAGTCCGGATGCCAAAGTTATTGGCAAACTGAAAGAAGTAATTTTGTCCGTGACTGTTGCCAGTACCCAGCCCGTTGGACCAAAGACGGCGATCTGAGTGATCTCCGCATTGGAACTGAAAAGGTTGGGATCAACCAAAAGACTTTTCAGTTGGACTCCGGGCTGAGTTGAAACTGTAACGGCCATTTTGCCGTTGATATCAGGCAGGGCAAAAGTTATTGTGCTCGCCTGACTGCCTTGTCCAAAAACCATTCCGACGGTAAACGTCAGAAATAGTAATGGCAAGATGATGAGTTGTTTGGTGCTCATCAGCTTTCTCCTTTGAATGGATTTTCTGCTATGTCTCCCTCAGGGGAGATTGGTGTTTTTAACTTATCTATGTTGAAAGCTTTTTATAGCCTTTTAATTGTCAAAGTTCCTTGGTTATTAAACAAAAAATAATATTTGTTTAATGGCTTATATTATAATAAAATCAAATAATTGTCAAGCGTGGGATTTTTTATTTAAATTTGGCTAAAAAGTAGATATTTTATCTAAATTTAAATAAAAAAAGGGTAACGCTACTCAGAAGACTTATCTGAGGTAGCGTTACCCGACGGGGTGAAAATGTACAACTTACTGCTTGCCCTATTTACAGGGCGGGCGGAGAAGGCGGATGACGACAGCGTCTTTACCCAGACTATTCTCGGCCATAATGACAACGTAGCCGTAATAGTCCGAGTTAGATACTCGGTCGTACATCACTTTGCCATTGCTAACGTCGAGCGGATGGATGCTACTATCTGTGTAGACGATAGCGGCATGGACATCCGCATTTCCGGCAATTCCCAAGTCAATGACGAGGGGCTGGCCGATGGTGGCGTAAGTGAAGAGTTTTCCGTTCTTGAGCATGACGCCGTTCATGCCAATGACTGGCGGAGCGATCATAATGCTCATGGAGGCCAGGTTGGCTTTCTTGCCTTTGACGCCGTTGATATAGGTGTCGAGGTCAAGTTCGGTTCGCCAACCTTGCTTTTCAACGCCATTGTTATCAATCTTCGTCACGAAAATGCGAACAACAGCATTGTCCGTCAGTTTTAACTTGACGCTGACCGGGCGGAAGGTATACCAGAAGGGCTGAGCGGAAAAGGCGCGGACGATTTGTTGATCGAACGTGTTTCCGTCGGGACCTTCAACCAGGAAGACTAGAGCATTGAATGCCTTGTAGCCAACCTGATTTCTGGTCTTGAATCTGCCCTTGTCGGAAGCGTCAATCATGGCGACAAAATTTCCATCAGCGTTGATCTTCCAGAGCCAAGCACCGGGAGCTGTCTTGGCCGTTCCAGTGGTTAGTGGAGGAGGCGGGGGAGTGATATAACCCGTTGCCACTTCCCAAGCGCCACCGGTCGGCGTAACGGTTGAGCCGTTAAAGCTCATGGTCCACCAATCGACATTGAACCAATAATTGGTTCCGTTGATGGTGGCCTGCAAGTTGAAGCGCGCCGTTGCTTCGCTCGGAGACGGGAACGAAACCGTTCCATTCAGACCCACGACACTGGTGTCGTAAGTCGGTGCCCAATTACCGTTGACCGGGTTGGTCAAGAGGAAGTTGGTCACCCGAATGGAGGTCGGGTTGGTGCCGGCTGTCGGGAAGCCGCCGTTGCTAGAGAACAAGTTGCTGTAACTGGCTCCGTTTGGATCCAGGGTCAGCGTGACTTGTCCATTGCTAACTGTCGCGGTGATTTTGCCCTTGGTGGTGTTCGGCGGGGGCGGAGTGACTCCATTGACGGAAAAACTCAGCTTGCCATTTACGAGCGTCAATTTTCCATTGTAGGAAAAATCGGCGGCCGTGGCAATCATGGGGTAATCGACTCCGCCGACGGTGATCCCGAACATGCCGGAGATCGTGTCGTTCTTGAAGCCGTTCACGCCCATGGTCTGGGGCCAACCGGTGAAACTCTGATTTTCCTTGGCCGTCGTTCCATCAGAATAGTAATGAAGGAAGTAGACATAGGTGGGAGTTCCAGCGGTACCGAACAAGGTGACCTGCGTCGAGCCGTTCAAATTAATGTAGGCTGTAACGCTGCCAGACGACGATTTGGTAAAAGTCACCTGAGGCGTTCCGGTTGCGGGCGGAGCAGTGCCAGTCAAGGCAAAGTCCCAAGAGTCACCGTCCATGGTCTTGGTCATCGGCGCACCATTGTAGTTGCCGATAACCTTTGTTGTGTTGAGGTAGTATTTCGTACCACTGATAACAACGTAGGGGACCAGTTTCAAACTTCCCGCGAGGGAGGCTGAAAGCGTGAACGAGACATTGGCGCCGGCGTAATTCTGACCAACTCCGGTCATGTTGGCGGTGTAAGTTCCACTGCCACTGATGGCTCCGGTCTTGGTCTCATACACGCCGTATGGACTGATGCTGGGCATCATCCAAAGGACGCCGAGTCCGCCGTCAACATTGGTCCAGGTCTTTCCGCTTTGCGGTTGGGCCAGGACGTCGTTGAGGGCGGTGCCGTTGGGAGTGAATGTGAGAGTCACGTTTCCACTTCCGTCGGGCACGGACAAGTTGAGCGTGGCTTGGGCCAAAGCGGCCGAGCCGGTGAAACCGATGGCCATGACGGCCATGATGAGGATGAGGAACATCTTGAACGACTTCATGGTGTTTTCTCCTTGGCCTTTGTTGGCCATCGTGGATTTTTTACTGCTTTGGCACTCCGAAAGGGTGCCGGACTTGGAGTTGAGGGACGTCATTTTCATGATCATCTCTCCTTTCGTTAAGTTCCGATCACTCAGGGAGTGCCGGTAAAGCTTGCCACTTATCTATATACAATTAAACCTGAACTAGGTTTAGTTTTTTTCAGTCAATTTTCAAAGTTCTACTTAGAAAATTAAGTAAATTGCTAGAATCCAGCTTTTTACTTAATACCACATCTTAGCAAAAAATTGCTTTTTTGTCAAGGCCTCTTGATCTTATTTGGCCGTTTTCTGGTTATTTTAGCTAAATTTAGCTAAATTACTAATATTTGAATCGTCTGTGGCTAATTTATTTTTAATCTTATCATAAATTCCTAAGATCTGATTAAGGTGATCCTTAGAACTGTATTTTTGAGCTAAATCTTGTCCTAATTTACCCATGACTATGGCTTTTTCAGAATTATCCATTAAATAATCCATGGCTTTTGCTAATTCTTCTTCATTATTAACATTAATTAAGATGCCATTTTCTTGATCTTTGACTAGCTCTGGCAAAGCGCCAGCTTTTGTAGCGATAACTGGCTTGCCTAGAGCCATTGATTCTAATGCGCCCAAGCCAAAGGTTTCATGGACTCTAGTCGGGAAAATTGTGGCCAAGGAATTGGAAACTAATTTGTGTAAGTCTTGGCGATTTTTTTGGCCAGTAAATTCTACGCGACTAGCAATGCCAAGATCCCAAGTTAAATCAATAAGATCTTTTTTGGCTGGACCATTGCCGACAATTTTTATTTTTGGTTGGCTCTTGGCAATCGCTGCAGCTCTAATTAAAGTATCAAGACCTTTGGATTCATCAAGTCGGCCAAAAGCAATGAAATATTTTTCTGTTGCCTGATTACTCTGATTAATTTCTAGATCAGTGAATAGCGGTTGGATGATAATTTTTTCAGAATTAAAACCGTTGGCGACTAATTGATCTTTAACAAACTGAGAAGCAACCAAAAACAGATCGACATTGTTTTTGTAGATGTTTATTTTTTTGTGAAAATTAAATTCAATCTGAAGAAGCAGATCGACAAGATTAGAATTTTTATTTTTTATTTTTTTGCCATCAGCGCGTAGAGTATAATCGTGTTTGATTAATTTAAAATCATGAACAGTCATAATTATCGGCAATCCCATCTTTTTGATTGCTGGCAAAATAGAAGGCGAAATCTGATGATAGATATTATGAATATGAACTAAGTCTGGTTTTTCTTGGGCGATAAGTTTTTTAATTTTTCTAGCTGCACTGAACGACCAGAAAATTCTGCCAAGACTTCCGACCATTGGCCAATTGAATTTTTCCAAATTCAAATCAGAGATAAAATATTTTTCTTGATTGCTTGGCAAGTTGTTTGGGTTTTTTTGGGAGAATATTAAAACCTCCTGGCCGTTATTTTTTAGGCCGTCAATCAGGGAAAGGAAATAAGTTTCCGCTCCGCCTTTGGGATAATAGAATTTATTGACTTGAAGGATTTTCATATTAAATTTAAACTTCAGCTAATTTTGTTCCGGCACGCATTAGACCTAAAATTATCCAGAGAAAGATTCCGGTTAGATTTGTTTCTAGATATGGTTGGAATAAGCTACAGAATAAAAAGATAAATAAACAGGCCATGAGTCCGGCAAGATATGGACGAAGATCATTGTCTTTTAATTTTTTCCAAGTTGAAGAAATTACTGAACCAATGAAAGTTAAGAAAATGATTATGCCCAGAACGCCAGTTTGAATAAGAATAGCCAAAAGGGAATTGTGGATGTTTCTGATTTCCTCTAGTGTTTGCCAGCCATTGGATTCAAATAAAATCTGATGGCCAAGGCCAATGCCGACGATAGGAGTTTTTTTCCAAGAGTCAGCAGCGCTACGCCAAAAATCTAAACGCCAGTTAGCGCTAGAGTCTTGGTTAAGTTGAGTTAAGGAAGATGCGCGATCTTTTAAATAGTCGACAGACGGCTGGATTTTTGCGGCTAGAGCGTTGTTAGGAAAAAGATTGGCACCCAAAAAAAGAATAATAAAAACTGAAGCGGCGGTGAAACTTATTTTGTTAAGATACGGCAATAATCTCTTTTTTTCTTTGAGTGTCATTGCGGCTAGAATAACAATAAAGCCAACGATTAAAGCTAGCCAAAGATGTCTCATGAGCGAACCTAAGATGCCGATTGACCAAATAGCCAAAACTATAGTTGGCAAATAATTGTTGTTAAATTTTTTGCCAGCGATAAAGGCGACGGCGATAGTCGAAGCGAGCACTAGATAAAAAGCATGAGTACCAGCTAAATAACGGACGCCAGCAGTTGATAGAGGAGTAAACTCGGTCCAAAGTCCTTGGCCGGTCATAAGGCCGTAGGTGATAAAGAAAATAATGGCTAGACCGCCAAGTAAAAATACATGGACATTTTTTTTGAATTTCTCTTTGGTGTTACTAAGATAAAAAGCGATAAAATATAAAATTCCGTAAAGAGAATAATTTTTAAGAGCACTGAAAGATAAATCCAAAGAAGCATTAATATCAAAAAAAGATTTAATGAAAAAAGTTAACATTAAAAAACTGAAATAAAAAAATAAAACCTCCGGCCAATCGAATCGTTTTCCTTTGATGGCCGGCTGGCTTTTTTTATTCCTAAAAAATTGAATCAAACAACCAATAGCGGTAAAGATGATAACAATGTCTAGCGGATAAAGCTTGTATTGCTGTTGGTCTATGATGAGTGGTTGAAGGGTAAAAAATCTTTCAAAGATCATGGTCAAAAGAATAATCAAGCTAAAGCCGGTTTGAGGCTTGACCATAAAAAACAAAGCAGCGAAGATTATGAAGGCTAAATAAGTAAGCAGGGAAAAGCCATTAGCTATAGAGAGGATGATGAGCGCAGACAAATAAAAGAAAACCATAAAATCATAAATAATGGTTTTCGGTATGTTAAAGCCTAGAATTGTGCTGACAGTTGCTTTGTTCATAAAATAAATTAGCGAGAGGCGATTACCAATTGTAAAATTGATCGTCGTTTTTTTTGTCAGTTGGCACTGTTGGAATCGTAGGGGCCGATTCAGTTGGCCTATTTTGAGTTTGATTGTTCTGAGTTGGATATATGCGGTTGATGTTATTATTTGCCAATTCAAAATTTTCATCACCAATCAGGCTAAGTTTTGGCTTAATGGAGAAAGCTTTTAATATTTGTTGTTCTGGAAAAGTAAAAATAAAAGTTAAGCCGACAATGAGTCCAGCGATTAGTCCAAGGCCAGCGTTACGGCCGATTTTTGGTTCTGCCCAGTTTTGAGTGGTGGCTGGACCATCAATTACTTTAATGACAACGTTGTCATTGGTGCCATAATAAAGCTGACCGTTGTTGATAATGGTGTAGGCGATAGCCTGAGAAAATTGATCAGCTTGGTTGCGATCGGTATTATAAACATCAATATTAATGATGCCGGTATTTTGCTTGGTTTGAACCTTAACCATATCCTTCCAATTTTTTGCTCTAGTTTCGGCGTTATTGCCAAGAGTGTCTTTAAGATGAAATTGGCTTTTAAAGACGCTATCAATGAAGGAATTAGAATAAATAACCTCACTTAAGATATTAGATATGTAATCAGAGGTTTTTCCGGCCGTGTATGGGTCAATATTACCTTGATTAAAAACGGTAATCAGCTTTGTAGATGACTCATATTTGGGAGTTTGCAAAAAACTGATGCCCAGAGTGATTAAAACGGCAATTAGAGTAATAAGGATGACAACCTTAATATTCTTTAGATTGAAAACACTGTTTTGTTCCATATTTTTGTTTAAATTTAGATAATTCTTATGTTTTTTAAATAATTATTTCAAATTAATCATTTATATTAGCATATTTCCATATTTTTGTCAATAATGACAGATTTGTAAAAAAATATTACAATAATAAGGATCACTTAAATCAAGTTTTTAAAAAACCATGTCTTTTTTAGACCTCTTGGAAAAATTAAGATTAAGCCCGGCTAAACGCGATCGACTAGTTTTAATTTTGTTTGCTTTAGCGTTGATTTTTAATATTGCTCTTTGGGCCTTGATTATTTTTAATTTTTGGAAGGTCTCAGATTTTGTGGTTTTGCATTATGATATTTATTTCGGAATCGGTTCACTTGGTCCATGGCAGGAGCTTTTGTTCGCTCCGCTCGTTGGTTTTTTATTTATTATCGGTAATGGAATAGCATCTCTTTTGTTGCATTTGAATTATCGTCATTTGAGTTATTTTTTGGCCACCATGGCTCTAGTTGCCAATTTAATTTTATTAATTTCCGGATCGCTTTTGGTTTATAGTAATTTTTAATTTATGGATTTTTACGTAGTTAAAATTTCTTTTTTGTTTTTTATTTCCTTTATTCTGGCAGTTCTTTGGACGCCACTTCTGACTCATTTTTTATATAAATATAAATTAGGCAAACAAATCCGCAGTTCTGACTCAGCGCCGATTTTTTCTCAGATGCACCAAAAGAAATCTGGCACGCCAACTATGGGGGGATTGCTCATTTGGGTGACAACTTTATTTTTAGCAATATTTTTCTTCTATACTGGCCAATGGTTTGATGGTTTTTTTGGCCATCTTAATTTTTTGTCCCGTGGCCAAACTTGGTTGCCTCTTGGCGCCTTGGTCATCACCGCCTTGATCGGCATGGTTGACGATTATTTAAATGTTAGAAAAATCGGGCATTACGGCGGGGGACTATCAATGAAAACTAGATTGATTGTTTATACGGTTGTAGCCGTCTTGATCGCTTGCTGGTTTTATTTCAGATTGGATTGGGATGTGATCCACGTTCCTTTTGTAGCTACTTTTAATGTCGGTCTCTGGTATATTCCTTTCGCAATTTTTGTGGTGGTGGCCACAGCTTTTTCGGTCAATGAAATTGATGGACTTGATGGCTTGGCCGGTGGAACGCTCTTGGCTGCCTTCGCCGCTTTTGGTGTGATTGCTTTTGTTCAGGGACGATATGATTTAGCATCTTTTTGTGGCGTTATCATTGGATCACTCCTGGCTTTCTTGTGGTTTAACATTACACCAGCTAGATTTTTTATGGGCGACACTGGGGCGATGTCTCTTGGCGTTGTTCTGGCAATTATGGCTCTTATGACCAATACCGCTTTGCTCTTGCCAATCATTGGTCTAATGTTTGCGATAGAATCTTTATCAGTTCTTATCCAATTAGCTTCCAAGAAATTAAGAAAAGGCAAAAAAGTTTTCTTGTCCGCCCCGATTCATCATCACTTTGAAGCTTTGGGTTGGCCAGAGTCAAAAGTCGTAATGCGATTTTGGGTGGTGTCCTCAGTTTCGACTGTTATTGGCTTGATTTTATTTATGATGGATAGAGGGGCTTGGAAATAAATAATTTTCCATGGATTTCAAAAACAAAAAAATCACAATAATGGGTCTTGGCCTGTACGAAAACGGCAGCGGTATTTCCGCTACTCGTTTTTTAGTTAAGGCTGGAGCCAAAGTGACTGTCACCGATTTAAAAACTGCAGAACAGTTAGCTCCGACCGTGAAGCGTTTGGGTAAATTGAAAGATCAGATCAAATTAGTTTTGGGAAAACACGAGGAAAAAGATTTTACTGATGCTGATTTGATTGTTAGAAATCCTGGCGTGCCAAGAAAATCAAAATATTTAGAATTGGCCAGAAAAAATAATATTCCTGTTGAAAATGACATTTCTATTTTCTTTCAGCTCATTGATCGCAAAAGAACGATTGCCGTGACCGGCACAAGAGGCAAGAGTACAACCACAACTTTAATTTATGATTTGATTAAGGCTGTTGATAAGGATGCGGTCTTGGGAGGTAACATAACTCAGTCGCCGCTATCTCAAATGGCCGAAGTTAAAAAGGGCGGGCGAGTAGTTTTGGAATTATCGTCTTGGATGTTAGAGCAACTCGGAGAAAGAAAGTTAAGCCCTCATATCGGCGTGTTTACTAATATTTATCCAGATCATCTAAATACTTATGATGACATTGATGATTATGCTGAGGCCAAAGCCAATATTTTTTTGTGGCAAAATCCTCAAGATTATATCGTTTTAAATCGCGAAAATATTTATACCAAGAAAATGGGCGAGCGAGTGGCGGCTCAACGTTTTTGGTTTAGCGTTAAGGAATTTAAAGAAGAAAATGGCTGCTTTGTTCGAGCTGGTAATATTTGGTTTCGTCTCGGTGGCAAAGAAGAAAAAGTTTTACCGATCAGTAAAATTAAAATTCCTGGACTTCATAATTTGCAAAATATTTTGGGAGCTGTTTGTGTAGGAATGATTGTTGGCCTGTCGCCCCAAAAAATAGAAAAAATTGTAAGTGGCTTCAAAGGTGTGGCTAATCGCTTGGAGTTGCTTCGAGAATGGAAGGGGAGAAAAATCTATAATGATACGACAGCGACAACACCAGAGGCGACCATGTCGGCTTTGAAGGCTCTTGGTGATAGAGATAAGAAAATAGTTTTAATTGCAGGCGGTTCAGATAAGGGCTTGGATTTTTCAGTTCTAAGTAAAGAGATGAAAAAGTTTTGTCGCGGGGTAATTTTACTTAATGGAACCGGAACGGAAAGACTGAAAAAACTTTTACCGGCAAAATTAGTAGTGGCTCATGCTGGATCAATGAAGGAAGCAGTTGATGAAGCGATGAAATTTTCTACAAAAGGTGATATAATAATACTCAGCCCGGCTTGCGCTTCGTTCGGCATGTTTAATAATGAATTTGATCGCGGCGATCAGTTTAGAAAAATTATTACGGCGATAAAATAATGAAATTTAAAATTAAGAACTTCCGACTCAAGGATTTCTTTTTTGATTTGATGCAAAAAGACCATGTTGGCAGCCCTGATTGGGTTTTGCTTAGTGTTTTTGGTTTTTTAATGATCTTTGGGCTTATGGCTTTGTCATCCGCTGGAGCGGCTGTCGGCTTCAAATCGTTTCATGATACTTATTGGTACGTTAAGCACCAGATACTTTTAGGTCTTTTGCCTGGCTTGGTTTTATTTTTCTTTTTGGCTAATTATAACTATAAAAAATTCAAGAAGCTGGCTTTTCCACTTCTAATTATTTCCTTGATTTTGTTGCTGTCGGTTTTTATTCCAGGTATTGGAGCTAAATGGGGCACATCCCATAGTTGGATCAATCTTTTTGGTTACTCTGTTCAGCCGTCGGAAATTGTTAAGCTGACATTTTTGTTTTATTTGGCTGGTTGGCTGTCTACTAAAGACAAAAAGAATCTCCATGATTTGCATTATGGTTTCTTGCCATTCATCTTCATTCTGATGGTTATTGTAATTTTACTCGTTATGGAGCCGGATACTGGTACGATGCTCATTATCGTAGTTATGTCTTTGTCCGTCTACTATGCTGCCGGTGGTAAATTGACGCATTTAGCTTGGCTGTCGGCTTTTGGTTTGACTGGTTTAATGCTAATCGTTAAAATATCTCCTTATCGTGCTGCTCGCCTGACAACCTTTATGCATCCAGAGCTTGATCCTCAAGGTATTGGTTATCATATTAATCAGGCCGCTTTGGCAATTGGTTCTGGTCGCTGGTTTGGTCTTGGCTTTGGTCATTCGCGACAAAAATTTTCTTATCTTCCGGAACCGATTGGTGATTCGGTTTTTGCCGTTATTTGTGAAGAGATGGGATTTATATTTTCAGCTGGTATCGTAGCTCTCTTCGGCTATCTAGCTTGGCGTGGATTTAAAGTAGCTCGCGAATGCCCAGATTCCTTTGGTCAGTTGCTTGCTGTTGGCATTGTCACTTGGTTAATCTTTCAAGCTTTTTTAAATATTGGAGCTATTGTTGGCATCTTGCCTCTAACGGGTGTGCCATTACCGTTTATTTCTTATGGTGGTACAGCTCTGATGACTTGTTTGGCTGGCGTGGGAGTCTTGGTAAATATTTCCAAGCAGACTGGGGGCAATCCAAGGTGGAGTAAATACGATTAGACTAATAAAAATTCCTCGTTTCAGTCGAGGATTTTTTATTTGATTTTTATGCCATTTTTTGCTATACTAGCCTTATCTTTTAATGTTTAAATCTTAGTTATTTTGCTATGAAAATCCTACTTGTTGGCGGTGGAACGATGGGCTCGGTTAGTCCGCTTATTGCGGTTTATCAAAAAATAAAAAAATTACACCCGGAAACGGATTTTTTGTTTGTGGGCGGCAAAGTTGGTCCAGAGCAAAAGGCCGTCGAAAGTTATAAAATAAATTTCAAGGCGATTAGTTCTGGCAAATGGCGCCGTTATTTTTCTTTGGCTAATATTTTTGTCGATCCGTTCAAAATCATTGGTGGATTTTTTCAGTCAGTTTCTATTATTTTGAAGTATAAGCCAAATGTGATTATGATCGCTGGCAGTTTTATTGGTGTGCCGGTGGCTTATGCTGCTAGTCTTTTGCGTGTGCCAGTTCTGATTCATCAGCAAGATATTCTTGTTGGTATGGCCAATAAACTAATGGCCAATGTGGCAATAAAAATTACGGTTTCCTTTGAGCCATCGCTTAAGGATTTTTATAAAGGTAAAACGGTTTTTACGGGTAATCCAGTCAGAGAAGAATTTTATTCTTGCCAACCGGAGAGTAGTAAAGAAATTTTACAGTTGAAAAAAGATTTGCCAATCTTGTTGGTTTTGGGCGGAGGCACTGGTTCTCAAAACATTAATGGACTTGTTGCATATAGTGCGGGAGATTTGAGTCAGTTTTGCCAGACCATTCATGTTACCGGAGCTGGCAAGGGTGTTGAGGTAGAGGCAAATAATTATCAACAGTTTGAATTTTTGACCAATGAGATGCAGGACGCACTGTGTGCTGCTGATTTGGTAGTTAGTAGATCAGGTCTTTCGACTTTGTCAGAATTAATTATTCTGGCCAAGCCAACGATTCTTATCCCATTGCCTGGTCATCAAGAATTAAACGCTCAATATTTCCAAAAAAATAATGCCGTCAGGGTTTTATCTGAAATTAGCTTAACTAAAGATATGTTTGTCGATGTGGTTAAGGAGTTGATGTTCCAGGAGGCTGAACGCCAGAATTTGTCTAGAAACATTGCCAAGATGATGAATCATGATGGCGCAGGTCAAGTGGCGGCAGTTCTCCTTGAGATAGCCAAATAATTTAAAATATAATCAAATGGATAAAATAGATTTGTCCAAAATTAAAAAGATATTTTTTATCGGTATTGGCGGAATTGGAATTTCTGCCGCTGCTCGCTTGCTTAAATTTCAAGGCAAAGAAGTCTGGGGCAGTGATTTGTCGTCTGGTGAAATTACCGAGCAATTGGTGGACGAGGGGATTAAAGTTTTAATTCCCCAAGTCGCGGAAAATATTACTGTCGACTTTGGTTTGGTGGTTTATACAGTAGCTGTCCCTGAAGATAATCCTGAACGTCAGGCAGCTAAGAATTTAAATATTCCAGAATTGACCTATCCGCAATTACTAGGTTTGATGATGGAAGGACTATACCCCCTGGGGGTATGTGGCACGAATGGCAAAACTACCACCACGGCCTTGCTTGGTTTGATTTTTAAAACCGCTGGACTTGATCCGACAGTTGTTCTTGGTGGCAAAGCTGATTATCTCGGTGGCAATTCGATTCTTGGCAAAGGCAAATATTTTATTTTTGAAAGCGATGAATATCGCCGAGCTTTTGATAATTACAATCCGATGATGGCCGTTGTGACTTATGTCACGGCTGATCACTTGGATTTTTATCAAAATATTGACGGCGTCAAACAAGCTTTTCATGATTATCTGATTCGCGTGCCGGCAGAAGGCGCCATATTTGTTAATGCCGATGATGAAAATTCTCTTGATGTTTCCAGTGAAGCTAAGGCTAGAAAAATTACTTTTGGTATCGATCACGAAGCCGATTTGATGGCTCGAAATATTCGCCTTGAAAACGGTAGTCAGATTTTTGATCTTGTTTGGCGCGATGAAACTCTAGCTGAATTAACTCTAAATTTGCCAGCCAAATACAATATTTATAATGTCTTGGCAGCTGTTGGACCAGCGCTTAGTTGTGGAATTGAAATTGAGGTGATTAAACGTGCCGTGGCTGAATTTAGGGGTAGCTGGAGAAGATTTGAAAGATTAGGAAAAATAAAAGGCGTGCCAGTTATTGCTGACTATGCTCACACTCCAGACGCGGTGGCAAAAACTATTTCTGCTTGTCAAGAATTTTTTGGTGGCAAGATTCTGGCAATTTTCCAGCCTCATCAGTATGCTAGGACAAAGGATTTTTTTGATGAATTTGCCGAGTCACTCGCTGATGCCGACAAAGCGATCGTGATGGATATTTTTTATGTTGCCGGCCGTGAGCGCCCAGAAGATTTTGACGTCAATGCGGAAAAGCTAGCAATCGCTTCATTTAAACTTGGTGGTAATGTCGTTTATGGCGGCAGCGATTTGGCAGAAGTAATAAATAAAGAAGATTTAGAAAAATATAAAGCAGTTTTAATTTTGGGTGCCGGGGACATGTACAACTCGGCCAAGAAGTTAATCTTTAGTTAATCTAAAATGACTACAATAAAAGGAGAGAAAAATAATTTGGAGTCAGTGGGGGAAAAGATGGCTCAGGATTTTTTTAACCGGAAGTTAAAAAAGAAAATCAAAAAAACCCCCGGCTTTTCTGCTCAGAAAAAAGCCATGGAAGCAAATGATTATTATTCTGCAAATGGCAAGAAAAAGATTGAGATCGTGGATAAAACAAGATTAAATAAAAAAGCCAATAGCGGGAGGAGCTAGTGGCTTGAAGATTTTTGCTGAGATTGGAGAAGCTACTTTTCGTCTCCGGTTAGGCTTTCATCTTTCAGTTGTCCGCAGGGGCAGGCAGGGAGGCTTATCGGGTAGTACTGGTGACACCTGAGGCACTCGCAAACTGTGATCATCGGTGAGTGGCAAATAGGACAACCTCCTTCGTTGTTGAACATGGTTATTCTGTTTGGACTGCTGTTTTTACATTTTGAGTTGGAACAAATGTTGCCAGTGCCAGATTGAGGCAAAGTTGTCTCTCCATTCATCGTATTTATCTCCTAGCTAGTGAATTGAACACAATAAAGTGCGTTGTATATCCTTTAAATAATAACAAGCTCACGAGCGTTGTCAACATGGAATCATTGAACAAATTTCAAAAAGTTATAAAAACGGGCGAAATCAAGGAAAACGAGCCATTGGCCATGTGGACAACTTGGAATATTGGCGGTCCGGCCAGATATTTTGCCATGGTTAATTCTGACGAGGCAGTGCTTTTGGCGGAAACGGCTAAGCGCAATGATTGTCCATTTTTTGTGCTGGGTGGTGGCAGTAATCTGCTGGTGAGTGATACTGGTTATCCAGGTCTCGTGATCAAAATCAAAGATGATAAAATAAAAATCAAAGGTACAAAAATAGAATGCGGTGCTGGCTTGTCGCTTGGCAAGCTGGTGGGTGAGTCAATGTCGTCGTGGCTTACTGGTCTAGAGTGGGCCGCGGGAATTCCCGGAACTCTTGGCGGAGCAATCTGTAATAATGCCGGCGCCTATGGCAGTGAGATGGCCGACTCAGTGGTTGAACTGTTGGTTTGGCAAGGCGATAAAATTAAGAAACTAAAAAAATCAGATTGCAGATTTGGTTATCGTCAGAGTATTTTTAAGGGTGCGGAAAAGAAGCAGATAATTTTGAGTGCAACTTTGCAACTAGCAACTGGAGAAATTGAAACGTCTAGACAAAAGGTCAAAGACATTTTAAAACAACGAAAAGATAAGATCCCGACTGAGCCTAATACTGGTAGTGTTTTCAAAAATATAGCGGTTGACGACGATGACTTGACAAGGCTTCAAAAAGAAATTTCCGATTTGCCGGAAAGCTTTAAAAAAGCTAAAATTATATCAGCAGGATACTTAATCGACCAGCTCGGCCTAAAAGGGCAAAAAATCGGTGGCGTTGCTATATCAGAAAAACATGCCGGATTTATTGTTAACTTGGGCGGAGCGACTTCTTCGGATGTGATTATGCTCATTAGTATAATCAAGCAAAAAGTCCGAGATAATTTCGGGCTTCAGCTCCAAGAGGAGATTGAGTATCTAGGATTTTAAAATTTAATTCACTAACGTAAACGTATGCAAGTGAACATCAAAGCAACCAACGCGGAATTAGCCCCAGAGGCTCACGATATTATCAGAGAAAAGATTGATGGATTATCCAAGTATTATAGCAATATCATGGAGGCCGATGTCGAGGTTGGACTGACAACCAGACATCATCAGAAGGGCAATATTTATCTAGCTAAAGTGAAGCTTATGGTGCCAAAGAAGGTTTTGATGGCTGAGACCGAAAGCGATGATATTTCCAAATCCATGAATGAAGCGGTTGATATCTTGAAGCGAGAATTGGTGCAGTATAAAGAAACTCACGAATAAAAAAACAAATCAAAAATCCTCGGTTAATTCCGGGGATTTTTTTATTCCTTCTTTTGCTGTTGTCATCCCGACCGGAGCACCAGCGTAGTGGAGGGATCCCTTGCATCCGTGTCATCCTCGCGGACGAGGGGATCCAGATTAACTTCCATCTTTCGCCGCTTTTTTTAGAAAAAAGCCGGCACCAAAAAATCTAGCGAGCAGGCGAAAACCCCAGACAAAACACTTCACTCTAAGAAGACTAGATTTCAATTCACCATTACAATTCCTTATCTATTTTCTTTAAGGTATGGTAATGGCTCAGGTGAAATCTTTTCCTATTGCAACCATCTGCCTGCTGGCATATGGT
>CAIVNC010000004.1 GCA_903907165.1 Candidatus Buchananbacteria bacterium | reverse complement strand
TCTGATGATATTACTGATGCCATTCAAGTCGAGCTTGAGGGCATTATTGCCGCGGTCAAAAATGTCTTACACAAAACTCCGCCGGAGTTGTCAGCTGATGTAATTGATAAGGGTGTGGTTATGTCTGGCGGTTCTAGCTTGTTGCGAAATATTGAAAAACTAGTAACCAGAGCGACCGGACTTTCAGCTTATGTCGCGGACGAAGCGCTGTTTTGCGTAGCTAAAGGCACAGGCATTGCTCTGGAAAATCTAGATAACTATAAGAGAAGTATTTTGGCGACGAAATAAATTGAAAATAAAAAACTCCAGCTTTTTTGCGACACATGGGTGTCTAGCTGGAGTGAACTTAGATGATTGGCGGGCTTGCTTTAATTACGGGCTCTTTCGACGGCAAGAATTCCGGTTTTCGTTCCGTTAATAGCTTCGCCAACTAAGGTACAAAGAGAATCAGATATCCATTTCTCGGTTTTGTCTTCGAAGAAGCCAAATAATCCTCGAGAAATTAGACGGCACTGATCTTTCGCGTCTTTCTCATATTCTGCAAAAACAATAATCTTTTTCACTCCGGATTCGTTAGTTTTGAAGTCAAGAGCAAATATTTTCATTTCGTAAATCCTTTTTTGTTAAAGTTTGTTCTTTTGAATTTATACGCACTTAAGGTATATAATAAATTATATAAATTGTCAAATAGATATGATTATCGGTCTAGACGCTTCACGCGCTAATAAAGATAAAAAAACCGGAGTTGAGTGGTATTCGAATCACTTGATAGAAGAATTTAAAAAGCTTTCTCCTCAAGGAGTTGAGTTTGTTTTGTATACTAATGATAAGCTAAAAGGTGACTTGGCAGCTTTACCGACTGGTTGGCGAGAACGAGTTTTGGCTTGGCCACCAAAATATCTTTGGACCCAGCTTTGCCTGTGGTGGGAATTGTGGCAAAATCCACCTGATGTGCTTTTTGTTTCGGCTCACACCATTCCGTTTTTACCAATCAAGAAGAAAGTCAAAGTCGTGGTGACGGTTCATGATGTCGGTTTCAAGCGTTTCCCAGAATTGTACAAAAAAATCCAATATTGGTATCACCAGCTGACGATGTTGAAAATCAAGAAGCGAGCTGATGTTATTTTGACTATTTCAGAATTTTCTAAATCCGAAATTATCGAACTTTATCATGTTGATCCGAAGAAGATTGCCGTTATTATGCTTGGCTATGATGAAAAGAAATATTTTCCAATAAGTAGCGAGGAAGTAATAAATAAAGACGGTTTAACTAAACCTTATCTGTTCTATATCGGCCGATTGGAAAAAAAGAAAAATATCTTGAATATGATTAAGGCCTTTGCTATGGCCAAAAAAGATTATCCGGATTTACATTTGGCTCTCGCTGGAGCGCATGGTTATGGCTTTGAGGAAATGCAAGAATTAATTAAAGAATTGAAAGTTGAGGACTCGGTTAAGATTTTGGGCTATTTGCAAGAACAAGAGGCGGCAGCGATCTTAGGCGGAGCGGAATTAATGTTATTTACGACTTTGTATGAAGGCTTTGGTTTGCCGATCCTTGAAGGTATGGCTAGCGGGGCGCCAGTACTCGCTTCCGATTTGCCACCGCATCACGAAGTTGGGGGAGAAGCGGCGATTTATTCCGATCCGTATGATCCCGAAGATATGGCAGAAAAAATAAAAATGGTTTTAGGTAATTCGGAATTAAGGCAAAAACTGTCAGTTGCTGGACTAGAGCAAGTCAAACAATTTTCTTGGCATAAATGCGCTCGAGAAACCTTGGAGATTCTAATGAAATAATGTTGTAATAAATAAATCTAAAAAGGGGAGTTCAAATTTGAATTTCCTCTTTTTTTATGTTAAAATTTGGGTATTATGAAGGAAGAGAATAGTCATCAGAATTGGGGATTTTGCGGCCAAGAAAATTTGGTTGATTTTTTGCAATCGGCTTTGATCAGTGGTAAGCCAGCTCAAGCCTATTTATTTGTCGGACCAGAAAATATTGGCAAATCAACTTTGGCGCTCAAGTTTGCCTCGGCGCTTCTTTGTCAAAATAAAAAAGAAGTTTCGGCTTGCGGGGAGTGTTTTCATTGCCGTCAAATAACCAATGGTTGTCATCCGGATATGACGGTTATTGAGCGGCTTAGCGATGACAAGACCGAAAAAATCAAGCGAGAAATTTCGGTAGAGCAGATCCGTGATTTGCGCAACAAGTTGCAACAGACTTCGTTTTTGAGTGGCTACAAACTGGCTGTCATTCCTGAAGCTCAATATCTTAATCAAAACTCGGCTAACGGCTTGTTAAAGATTATGGAAGAACCACTTGGCAAAACGGTCATAATTCTCATTGCTGATGACCTGGCTCGTTTACCCAAAACCATCGCTTCTCGTTGCCAGGTTTTGAGATTTTTACCAACACCAGAAAAAACCATTGCTCATTATCTCGTTGGTCTTGGCGCTGAAGAAAGCAATGCGGTTAAATTGGCCAAGTTGTCTTTTGGACGGCCGGGCATGGCAGTATCTTTGTTTAAAGGTGAAGAATTATTGAAACAACAAAATCAGGATGTTCAGAATTTCTTATCGATCATGACCCTAAGCCGGGGCAGAAGATTTTCACTGGTTGACGATCTGATTGACTGGCAAGATGATGAAACGCTAAATATCAAGAGTTTGCAAAATCTTTTTGGCCATTGGCAGTCGCTGCTTCGAGATTTTTTGTTGACCGGTAGTGGCAATGAAGCTTTAACGACCAATCTCAATTTTACGGCCAAAATAGAAAGCAATTCTTCAGCCATGAACTTTGCGAGAATAAAGAAATCTCTGGTGGAGATCGAGGAGGCCAAAAAATATTTAAGACGAAATGTCGGTTCAAAATTTATTTTAGAAAATTTAATTATAAATTTATGAGAGGGAATAAGCTCTTTTTAGGTTTAGGAGCGCTCGTTAGTGTAATGCTCCTGAGCGGTTGTGCTATTACTGTTGGCGGTGCTTCACAGACGGCGGTCAAAGCCGATGGCGGAATTTGGAAATCTATAGATGGCAGCAAAAATTGGGTGCAAAAAGTGGCCGTGCCAACCGTCAATGGCAAGACGGCCAGTATTGCCAATGTGGATGTTGATCGCATTTCTTTTGATCCCCAAGATCACAAAGCCGTTTATTTGTCGACAGAAAAGAACGGCATCATCTATTCTTATGATGGCGGAGATTCTTGGAGACAATTTAATCAATTGAATAGCGGTAAAGTTGTCCAAGTGGCTATTTCGCCAAGGGACAAATGCACTTTGTATGCGATAACAGGCAAGGTACTTAATTTTTCTGATGATTGCGGACGAACTTGGTCGGTGTCTTATACACATTCTGATGACAAGGTTCTTTTGACTGATATTGTTATTGATCGTAGTAGTTCGACAATCGTCTATATGTCAGACAGTAAGGGAGAAATTTTAAAAAGCTTGAATTATGGCAAAACTTGGACGCTGTTATATGCCGCCAAGGGATCAGTTGCTGATTTAGTTATGGATCCGGCCGATAGTCAGATTATTTATGCCGCAACCGCAAAAGATGGTTTGTATATGACAACCAATGGCGGCAAGGATTGGAGTTCTTTGAACCTTGGTTTGAAGCTTTATTCTCAGAGTCAGGAGTACAAAAAATTAATTGCCGATCCAGCCACGACTCATGGTCTAATTCTCGTCTCTAAATTCGGTATTTTAAAGAGCAGTGATATGGGACAGACTTGGCAAATAGTCAATTTGCTTTCGTCCGATAATGCTGTTAATATTTATTCGGTAGCGGTAAATCCTAAAAATAGCCAGGAAATCTATTATGCCACCAAGATAACTTTGCTCAAAACTAGCGATGGCGGAAATTCCTGGTCATCATCGAAATTACCATTTTCCGGCTTGCCAAATGTCATGGTAATCGACCCAGTGGAAATAAACACTTTGTATATCGGGACTTTGGCAGTCAAAAAATAAACTTATTCATAATTTAAATATATGAGCATAGTAACGGATAGTTCAAAAGAATTTGATAAAAAAATAGAACACTTTAGAACAGATATTGCCAGCTTAAAAACTGGTCGAGCCAATCCATCGGTTTTGGACAATGTCATGGTTGATGCCTATGGTGGCAAAATGCCAATCAATCAACTTGGTTCAATTGGTGTTCCAGAGTCAAGATGCATGTTGATTCAGCCTTGGGACAAAAGCGTCATTAAGGATATTGAGAAGGCGATTATTGAAGCTAATCTTGGTTTTTCCCCAGTCAATGAAGGTGATAAGATTAGAATCAATTTGCCAGTGATGACCGAAGAATCAAGAAAAGAAATTGCTAAAACTCTACATAAAAAAATTGAAGACGCTAGAATTTCTGTCAGAACTGTGAGAGAAGAAATTAAAGATGAAATCATGAAGGCGGCCGAAGAAAAGAAATTCGGCGAAGATGAAAAATTTACTCTACTTGAAGATTTAGACAAAAAAGTTGCCGAGTATAATGATAAGATCAAGAAAATCGGCGAAGAAAAAGAGGAAGAAATCATGACAATTTAAAAGTTTTCTATCAATTAATTTATTTCCCGTGGCGCTGAGTTTATCGGCGCTTTACGGTTTAAGCTATTTATGTTTATTATCACGATCATTATTTTTTTCTTAGTTCTATCGCTCTTGGTACTTGTCCATGAGGCCGGGCATTTTTGGACGGCTCGAAGATTTGGCATCAAGGTTGATGAATTCGGACTTGGATTGCCACCAAGAGTTTTTGGTTTTAAAAAAGTTAATGGTAAATGGAAGTATGTTGGAGCAAAAGAAAATAGTCCAGAAACTTTTGACCATACAGTTTATTCCTTAAATTGGATTCCGGTTGGCGGTTTTGTCAAAATTAAAGGCGAAAACGGCGAGGAAGCTGATTCTGCTGATAGTTTTGGCTCAAAAGCTATTTGGAAACGCTGTGTTATTCTTGTGGCAGGAGTCACTATGAATGTGGTTTTATGTGTCTTCTTGCTTTCGCTTGGTTTTGGGCTTGGTATGCCAACAGCGATTGATTCTACTAGTCATTTTGATTATGGCGCTATTGTTTCTCAGTCAAGCGTTAAAGTAATGGAAGTTATCAAGGATATGCCAGCAGCTACAGCCGGAATCCAGCAGGGTGATACTTTGCTTTCCGTCGGTGATCAAAAAGTTTCTAGCATTGAAGGTTTGCAACAATATTTGGCTGATAAAAATAATCAGCAACTTAAGCTGACCTGGGAACATAATAATAAAGTGTTAACGGCCGAGGTGACGATTAAGGAAAATAATGGCAAACCCGGAATCGGCGTGGCGTTAGCAGAATTATCCACAGTTCGTTATCCGTGGTATTTAGCGGTCTGGGAAGGAATCAAGGCGACATATTTCTGGTTTATTTCTATTGTAGTTGCCTTTGCCATGATTATTAAAAATCTTTTTATTGGTAAGCCGGCTGGAGTGGATGTAGCAGGACCAGTTGGTATCGCCGTAATGACCGGCCAGGCTGCCAAATTGGGCTTTGTTTATTTATTGCAGTTTATGGCTTTATTGTCTTTGAATCTGGCGATTATTAATATTTTACCTTTCCCGGCGCTTGATGGCGGTCGAGTTTTATTCCTAGTGATTGAAAAAATCAGAGGTAAGGCAATCAAACAAAAATGGGAAAACTTGGCGCACAATATCGGTTTTATTTTGCTCATGGTCTTGGTGGTTTTGGTAACTTTCAAGGATGTTGGTCCATATGTTGTTAAATTGTGGCAGGGGATAATGGGTTTATTTGGTAAATAAATTATGAAAATAAATATTCCTCAAAGTTTAAATGGCCAAGACATAATGAGACGGGCCAATTATGGTCTGCTTCACAATGGCAGTTTTGGCCGACGCATGGGAAGTTATGATTATCCTCGTTTTCACGTTTACCTTGATCGAGGCGTGATTAATCTTCATTTGGATCAAAAGAAGGCTAGTTACGAGGGCTCAAGCGCCCACAATGGTGAGTATGATGGTGATCTAGTGGAGAGGGAAATTGAGAGGATTTCGGGGATTATCGAAAGCATGTTGACGTCAACTCGTGTAGCCGATAAGCCTCGAGAAGATACTGAGGAAAAGAAGGGTTTTTGGGGAAGTTTATTCGGCTAAAATAAAATAGAATAAAAAATCTCGATTCTTATCGAGATTTTTTTATTCAAAATATTTTTTTGGCTGTCATTCCAGAATTTTAATGTAATCGTTAAAATATCTGGAATCCAAATTTGTATTCCT
>CAIVNC010000003.1 GCA_903907165.1 Candidatus Buchananbacteria bacterium | reverse complement strand
TTATTTGATAAAGCCATGCCTCCGAGATAAATTGTACTAGTAGACACAAACATGTCTTTCCAAATGTTTGTCGATGAAGCACCAATGGAATATGTATTAGTTGTGCCTGGAATTATATTGCCATAAACTACGAGATCTCCATAGATAGTTGTTGTGCCAACAACAGAAAGTTTTGAGGCTGGAGTTGTTGTGCCGATGCCGACGTTGCCAGCAAAGTAATTATTGCCAAAAGCAGAATAAATGCCATAGCTAGTACCAGAAGCATAAACGCCAGCGCCAAGACTACTATATCCTAATTTTCCTATATCACCACTGGAATCACTACCAACAACACCAATTCCTGTAGCGCTGTATCCGGCCACACCAGCTTGCCAATAACTTGATGAAAGAATACCGGAAATAGCTCCACTGCCATTACCACCCATAACAGCATTGCCATAAGCACTAACAACATCTAATTTATTGTTGGGACTTAATATCCCAATTCCAACACTATCAGCAAAATAACTAGTTCCAACTGCCGAATAAATTGCATAATTATTAGTACCGCCCTGAGACGAAACATATAGGCCATAATTATTTGTGGCTGGGCCATTAAGATCTAGATAAGCGCCGTATCTACTGGCATTAGAACCAGCTAAGCTTCCAGTTTCCCTATCATAAAAACCATAATAATTAAAATTTGGATTGTCAGCAAAACTAGGGGCTTGAGTTAGATTGGCTCTATATCCATAAACATTAGCTGTGCCGCCAGTGATTTGACCACCAGTAAACTGTGGGTAAGAAAGATTACTAAACAGAGTTAAATTACCACTCGAGTTAGCACTATAATTAGCTGTCGATTTAAATCCAGTTATAGTAAGTGTGTCACTATTGGCGGAATTATTATTAGAATAAACATGAAGTTTTGCGTTACTACCATCCATGGTGGAAGTGCCAAGAATAACATTACCGCCAGCCGATTGCAAAAGAATATTACCATAAACTGAGCCAGAATTTTTGCCAGCATTTATATTAACGCTACCAGGAGTACCGCTGGTACTATTTCCAGCAGCCAAAGAAATAGAACCACCGTTACCACCATAATCTATCCCCTGCCCAGCCAATAAAGAAAATGAACCTCCATAATTATCTGGATTACTGCCAGAATCACCCAAAACAATAGAAAAATTACCACCATTATTACCATAAGTCCCGCCATTACCAGTTGTAAAGTTAATATTACCACCTCGAGCCGATCCGAAAGAACCAGTGCCACCATTACCAGTAATAACATTGAAATCACCGCCAGTTGCTCCAACATCATCAAGATTTGCTGAAGTATTTCCGCCATCACCAGATCTGAAATATAATCCTCCACCCTTTGTACCTGCAGTACTAGTACCAACAAAACCATTAAGACCGATGACCGAGAGAGCCAATGGAGCATTTGTATTACTAGTCCAATTTAATCCAGAGCCGACAGCAAGATTGGCATATGGAGTAGATGATCCAATACCGATATTACCACCATTATAATAAATATCTAAGCCGTTATTAATCCATTGACTAGAGACTTTGTTATTCCATGACGTAGTTGAAGAATCTGTTGGAATATTATAACCGGAAGCCAAAGAAATAACTCCTGTCGAACCAGAATAAGATAATCCAGTTGCTGAAACAGAAATAGCTTGACGAGCCGCTGAAGTGCCATTGGCAACTGTCAAATAAGTTGAAGCAGCGTTAGACTGAGTCAGATAAGTAGAGGCAGCATTAGCAGATGTTAAATAAGTGGAGGCCGCATTAACAACTGTTAGATAATTAGAAGAAGTTGCTGACCAGACAGGATCAGTTTCCGCGTAACTGGTTAAGTAACCAGCATTATTATTCCACTGAGAAATATTATTTGAAGCAAAGTTAGCTACGGTCAATCCAGTGGAAGTTGTCAAATAATTTCCTGCTGGTTGTTTATTGTTAAACATTATCCAATCAGATAAAGAAAGATAACCACCAGTACTAGAACTAGCCTGAGTGATTGAAATGGGAGAATTAATGGTTCCGTTGCCACTTAACGGTAAATTGACTGCCGCAAATGTGAGATAACTTCCTGCTGGTTGTTTGTTATTAAATATATTCCAGTCAACAGATGAGAGATAACCATCGGCTGTTGAGCTAGCTTTATCAATAGTTAAAGCTCCTGTTGAAGTTGAGTAGTGCAATGGACCAGAAGTAACAATACTAACGAGGTAATCAACCCCGGCAATAGCAGTACTGATAAATCCACCAACTGCCTTGAGAATTCCAGAGAAAGCTGAGGTGGTAGTGGAGCTAATGTTATTTGGGCCATTGAGTCCATTGGTTCCTGCTGTTCCGGTCGCACCCGTGTCGCCCTTGTCACCTTTGATTCCTTGGATACCCTGAATTCCCTGGGTACCAGTTGCCCCTTGAGGACCAGTGAGACCTTGAATACCTTGCGTGCCAGTTGCACCAGTAGCGCCCGTATCACCTTTCAAACCCTGAATACCCTGAATTCCCTGGATACCTTGAATACCTTGCGTGCCCGTAGCCCCTTGAGGACCAGTGAGACCTTGAATACCCTGTGGACCCTGAGGACCAGTTGCGCCCGTATCTCCTTTAAGACCTTGGATTCCCTGAGTACCCGTAGCTCCTTGTTGTCCCTGAGGTCCTTGAGGACCAGTTGCTCCGGTGTCGCCCTTAATTGAAGAAGTAGCCACAAAGAAACCATTAGCATCGGTGGCAATAAAAGAATTTTTAATTGGAATAGATGTCGTCGCGAGCGTCGTCGTTCCCCTGAAAGTATTGGAACCAGTAAAAATATTATTAAGTCCCAAGTAAGCAATCGTGGAAGAAATAGAATTCCAAAAACTTTGAGTCAAGTAATTTAAACCAGCGTTAATAATAGAAAGATAGGTAGATGAGGCAGTAGAGGTTGAGAGGTAATTGGATGACGCAGTGGTAGTTGTTAAAAATGAATTGGCATGTAACCCATCCAAAGTATCGGAGTTAAGAGCATAAGGTGCCGAGGTTAATCTTTTACGTGGAGTAAATGTTTCTTCATAACTGCCATTACCATCAGCGTCAAGATAGATTTGAAGATAAAGATTGTCGGTATTAAAATCTAGAGTTGATGTGGCCAAAGTATTATTAGTTCCCAAATCCACAGAGAAGTTGCCATTAGTTACTCTGACTTTGCCAGACGTCTGGCCAGTTTTCCATTCTTCATTCCAAAGAAGAGTGCCACCAGTCAAAGAATCATATATTTCAAACTTGAAATTATACTGACCAGTAGCTAAAGAATTTCCGGCGTTGTCTGCTATCTTGCCTTGATAAGATATTTGTTTGTTGATGCCAGTGGAAGCTTGAGCGGTGCCGACAAAACTATTACCAAAACCAAAGGAACCAAAAACCATTGAGATGATTATCTGAACAATGAGGATTCTCAATAAATTTTTAGATTTTCCTTTGTTCATTTCTTAATCTAAATCTAAATTTATAAAACTGAATCGGTACTAGAAACTTCTGGTGGAGTTGAACTTGAACTATCTATAATCGGATCTGTAGATGATGAAATTATTTCTGAATCTGGAGTTGACGTTGGCGTTGAACTTGCTTCTGACTGATTTGGAATTTGCGGATCGACTATAACAACTTCTGGAATATTATTTTGAACTTGATCAGTGCTAGCTGTTTGTGATTTTGTAGCCAAAGCAATCCAATCAAAATCAATTTCTTTTTCTTGTGACTGAGAAATTATCAAATCAAAACTGGAAGTACTAACATTTTTAACTGCGTAGAATAATGAATAAATATCTTTTGGTGTCACCACAACTTTTGGCGTCGCTTCATATGGACCAGTGAACGATATCGTAGAAGAAGTCATGCCGGCAGGAATCTTAACGGTCCCCGCTTGATCTCCAGAAACATACAACTTGCCATTCACTTCCACATCTTTGGCAAAAGTCACTCTAGTCTGGAAATTTGCCTCTCCAATAACCGTGATGGTACCGTAAAAAGTTGCTGATTGAGAAACTGAGAGATCGGGCAAGCTAGACGTTGAAGTTGAAACGGAAATATTTTGATTATTTTTTAATTCTTGAATTTCTATTTGTTGCTCTTGTATACCCTTTACCAAAATCGGCGTCATCTTATTATAATCAACACCAAGATAAGCATCGCTAGTTGACCCGTGAGTTACTACCTCCGGGAATATTTTATCAACTTCTTGAGCGATAAAACCAAATTTATTTTTATCTAATTCCAGCATTCCTTTATGGGAGCTCTTATATATATCATTCCAATTAAAAGATACTGGATTAAGGGCAAGAAGTTTATCAAGAGTGGTTGAAGCGAGAGGTTCTACATTTATCTTTAGACGAGAGTCAGACGGAGAGTTCAGGCAGTAAGAAGTAGTGCAAATATCTCCACCAGAAGATTTAATATTTCCATAAGTTTTGATATTTCCATTCGTTATAAATCCCGTACCGTCGGAATCACCTGTTGGATCAGCAATATAAGCGTAAAGATTACTTGCTCCATAAATATTAGCCCCCGCATATCCCGAAGCGTATAATCCAACTTGGCTACTGGTAAAATACCCTCCATAATTCAAGCTACCATCATTATAGCTAAGTCTCCCAACATTACCATTTCCATCTCCAACCTCTAACTTGGCATCAGGAGAAGCAGTACCAATTCCAACATTCCCAGCAAAATAATTAGTCCCAGTAACTGAATAAATCGCGTAATTATTAGCAGCGCCAGAAGCAGAAGTATAAAGTCCATAATTAATATCTGCGGTTCCAGAAATGTTTAATTTAATGCCATATTTTAATTTACTATCACCATTACCACTACCAAAATTGGAAGCTGTATCATCATAAAAACCATAATAATTAACAATTGATCCTTGGTTAATATTTGTATTATTAGTTGTTAAACTTGACTTGTAACCATATACATTAAAGAGACTATCAGTAATAGAATTGTTGGTTATTTTTGTATCCGCCACATTATTATAAAGATTTATAATTGCCATATTGGCATTTTGACTGTAGCTAAGCGTCGTATTTATCCCTGTATCAATATTATTAGAATAAACGGATAATTTGGCGGCTGGAGTTGATGTGCCAATACCAACATTACCACCATTATAATAAACGCCGGAACCATTATTTGACCACTGAGAAGAAATAACCGGTGATCCATTTAAAGTGATTGCTGTAGTTGAAACTGCGCCGCCAAATAAGTTCAGATTGCCATTAGCATCAAGCGCCAACAAACTATTTGGCGCATTCGTTGTTGATGTGGCATGAAACCCATCTACTTGATCCGAATTAATGGCATAAGGCGCCGAAGTCAACCGTTTGCGAGGCGCAAAAGTTTCTTCGTAGATGCCGTCATTATTAGTATCTAACATTATTTCTAGATAATAAGAATCAGAATTGAAATCTAAAGATGATAGAGAAACATATTTGCCAAGATCGACTGAGAAATTGCCATGACTGACAGAAATCTTCACTGTACTGGTCGCCCACTCCTCTGTCCAGGCCGGTGAACCGCCAGATACCACGCTATAAATTAAGAATTTAAAATTATAATTTCCTGTCGCCAGCGAGTTGCCAGCGTTATCTGCGATCTTGCCCTGATAAGTAATTTGCTCGTTAATTCCCGTAGCGGCCCGAGCGACTTGCACGGAATCACTACCCAAACCAAAGATGGCCCAGGCCGCTAGTATTATAATTGGCACGACAAGCAAAAGAAGGAATTTCAAAAACCGCTTGGCACCAGATTTTTTACGTTTGTGCCAGTTCCCTACCGGATGATTAAATTGTTCAATCATCAAATAGTTCATTTCTTTTTGGTTTTAATTTGATGAGAATAAACAAACTTAACAAAATCACGCTCAAAAATACGGTAAGTTCTCTTACCGATCAAAGATACGGGCAAATCCCCCGCTTCAATCCAACGATAAACAGTCTTGAGGGATACCCCAAGGCGTTTAGCGACCTGTTCCATTGACAGCAAATCGAACTCGGCCTGCATTGATTAGTTTTTTGAGCGAATTAATCGCATTGTGGATAAATGCATGACTTAATTATAAAACAAAATGTCCTTCAGAGTCAAACATAGTCTTTCTGTGGATAACTATTTACTTAATTATCTACTTATTTCTTCTTATATACTTATATGTCCTCTTATGTCCTACTAATTAAGACTTTATTATTTAAATTTAAATAATAAAACTAGCAGTATCAGTACCATACAAAAATCTCAAACAAAAAAACAGCCTCGACTTTCATCGAGGCTGTTTTTGAGTTCTATCTAAAGACTAGTCTTCATTTTCCTTAAAGCCCGATCCAACTGGGATCAAACTACCGATAATGATATTTTCTTTCAAACCTGAAAGATTATCAATCTTGCCGGAAATAGCGGCGTTAATCAAAACGCGAGATGTTTCCTGGAAGGAAGCGGCAGCGAGCCAGCTTTGGGTAGACAAAGAAACTTTGGTGATACCCATGAGCAATCGCTCAAAAGTGATTAACTTGCCGCCATTTTTCTTCAAATCAATATTTGAGTTCAAAATGGTAGCATACTCGGCTACTTCACCAGGCATCAAGTCGCTATCGCCAGCATCGTCGATGTAAACCTTGGAGAACATCTGACGAGCAATGACTTCAACGTGCTTATCGTTCAACTTCTGACCCTGAGAAGAGTAGATGTGTTGAATTTCGCGCATGATATACTTTTGAGTATATTCTTGGCCCTTGAGTCTATATAATTGTTGCAAATCGATACTGCCTTCAGTCAATTGATCGCCGGCTTCAACCATTTGACCATCCTTGACTAGCAATGAGCGAGAATTGGAAACGATATATTCCATGACCGCGAGTTCATTGCCAGCTAGTGTCAAATCTTTTTTGCCAACTTTAACCTTGGCATCCATTGGGCTAGTTATTTTCTGACCATTGCTTGTGAAAAGCAATTGACCGATCTTAACATCATCACCATCCTTGACAGCAAGCTCGATTTCTTTGAACGGCGCATCATAAGCGACTTTTCTTTCACCCTTAGCTTCATAACTAACTTGAATAATTCGTTCTTTGGATGAAGTCGTCACCATAGTCTTACCATCTGGACCGACAATTTCTCTCGTACCTTCTTTAATACTGATCCTGCCAGCCACATCAGCAATAGCAGCTTTGATTTTTGGAATACGGCCTTCAAAAATTTCTTCAACTCTAGGTAAACCTTGAGTAATATCAGATTCAGAAGCCACGCCACCAGTATGGAAAGTTCTCATTGTCAACTGAGTACCAGGTTCACCGACCGATTGAGCGGCGATAATTCCTACTGCCACACCCATATTGACCAATTTGTTACTGCTCAAATCATAGCCATAGCACTTGCGGCAGATACCGCGGCGGCTCTTACAAGTAAGTACTGATCTGATCATAACTTTTGGCAAATCAAGCTCGGCAATCTTTGGTAACAATTCTTCAGTCACCATTTCATTCTTTTCCAAAACAACTTTACCTGTTTTTGGATTGACAATATCTTCAGCGACATAACGTCCCAAAATACGATCGACTAATTTTTCACCCATCATTTCACTTTCTTCTCTAGTGATGAGAAGTCCTTCCTTATCATGGCAATCATCTTCTTGAGTCACAACATCTTGAGCGACGTCAACAAGTCTTCTAGTCAAATAACCAGCGGATGAAGTTCTAAGAGCGGTATCAGTGAGTCCTTTTCTAGTACCATGAGTGGAAATAAAGAATTCCAACACTCCGAAACCATCGCGGAAATTTCCTTTGACTGGCAACTCGATAACCTCGCCTTTTGGATTGACCACAGGTCCTTTCATACCGATAACCTGATTGAGCTGTCCCCAAGAACCTCTAGCGCCAGAATCAACCATGCCAAAGACGGAGTTGCCTGGTTTTAAGAAGCCTTTAGTCTTATTCAAAATCTTATTATTAACTTCCAACCACATTTCCACGATCTTTTCATGGCGTTCATCTTCAGTAAGAAGACCCATTTGGTACTGTTGTTCGATTTGATCTAGATTAACATCACCTTGATCGATCAATTCTTGACGACCAGTGAGTTCTGGCAAATCGTCCATACCCAAAGATTGAGCGGAAGTAGTCAAATATTTGAAACCTAAATCTTTCAAAGCATCGAGAACTTTAACTGTAGCTTCATTACCAAAGTGATAAAGGATTTCTTGCAAAATCTTACCCAATTTTTTGGTATTGATTTGATCATTAATGAAAGCTAATTCTTCAGGGAAAACTTGGTTAAACAAAATTCTACCCAAAGTTGTTTCCAGTAATGGAGCTGTTTCTCCTTTTTTAACTTTCTTTGCAAAGCGAACTCTGATCTTATCACGGAAAGTAATAATACCTTTATTTTGAGCAAGCATTGCTTCATTCAAAGAAGAGAAAGCTCTTGGTTTTTCATTATCAACCATAGTGGTCAAATAATAACAACCCCAAACGATATCCTGCTTTGGCGTAACTACTGGTTGGCCATGAGCTGGTTTCAATAAGTTGTGAGTAGAAAGCATTAAATCTCTAGCTTCATTCTTAGCGCCTTCGGACAATGGAACGTGAACAGCCATCTGGTCTCCGTCAAAGTCAGCATTGAAAGCGCTACAAACCAAAGGATGAACTTGAATAGCTCGGCCTTCAATTAGGATCGGTCTAAAAGCTTGAATACCCAAACGATGTAAGGTAGGAGCGCGGTTTAATAACACGTACGTACCCTGGACGACTTCTTCAAGAATATCCCAAACATCATCATTACCAGCATCGATATAACGATTGGCACTACGGACATTATGAACCGTGCCATTCTTGATCAACTTAGCAATAATGAACGGCTTGAAAAGCTCCAAAGCCATCATTTTTGGAATACCGCATTCGTCTAATTTTAATTTTGGACCGACCACAATAACAGAACGGCCAGAATAGTCGACACGTTTGCCGAGCAAGTTCTGACGGAAACGTCCTTGCTTGCCACGCAACATATCAGCAATAGATTTGAGCATTCTCTTTTGGCCAGTGGAAGCAACTACGGTCTTGCCATGACGAGCATTGTTATCAATCAAAGCGTCAACCGCTTCCTGCAACATTCTTTTTTCGTTGCGAGTAATAACTTCTGGAGCATTAAGTTCCATTAGTTGTTTCAAACGATTGTTACGATTAATAACACGGCGATACAAATCATTAAGATCGGAAGTAGCAAAACGTCCGCCATCGAGTGGTACCATTGGACGTAAATCTGGTGGAATAACTGGCATAGCCGTCATAACCATCCATTCAGGTCTGATATTATTTTTGTGAAGTTGTTTTAAATAACGAGCACGGCGAACCAACTTGTCGCGTTTAGCGCCAGTTGCTTCTTCCAAATCTTTTTCCAATTGAGCGACAGTTTCGCCAAGATCAACACGAGCGAGCAATTCGCGAATCGCTTCTCCACCAATACCAGCTTCAAAGATATGACCATACTTCATGGACAAATCATGGAAGGAATGTTCGGAAATAATTTTGAGTGGCTTAATTTCTTTAAGTTCAGCTTCGGCAATAAGCAAAGTATTCTCCAAGTCTTTCAACTTTTCTTCTTTTTGCTCTTCCATCTTAGAAATCTTATCAGCCACATCTTGACTGACAACGCTTTCAGCATCGCCTTCGACTTTTGGTCGCATCTGATTAATACGATTTTCAAAGTCGCCGATGATCTGCTTACGGAATTGCTTATACTCGCTTCTGATTTGTTCAAGAGTTTCAGTCTTAAGATCTTCATTAACATTAGTAATGATAAAATCAGCGAAGTACATGACTTTTTCTAGAGACTGCAAAGACATGTCCAAAGTTAAACCAATCTTGGACGGCACACCGCGCAAGAACCAAATGTGAGCAACTGGAACTGCCAAGTCAATGTGTCCCATTCTTTCACGACGGACAATTGATCTAGTAACTTCCACTCCGCATTTGTCGCAAACAATACCCTTGTAACGAATTTTTTTGTATTTGCCGCAATAACATTCCCAATCCTTAACTGGACCAAAAATTCTTTCACAGAATAAACCATCGTGTTCCGGCTTTTGAGTTCGGTAGTTGATAGTTTCTGGTTTGGTCACTTCACCGTGAGACCATTCATGGATGATTTCCGGAGAAGCTAAGGACAGTTTAATGGCGTCAAATAATGAATTTTGCTCTTGCTTAGCCATGGTATTATTATTTTACTGAAACGACTGGTAACTTCTGCCGTTTCATTTATTTACTTTTCTATTTACTCTTCTTTAAAACTTACTTTTTCCTGCTCAACGCTTCTATCATCATATTCGCGATCTTCTCGCTCCCTAGGAGTAGAAAAATCTTCTTTTTCTTCCTTGATAGCAACTCCTTCTTTGAGCAATTCTACATTAAGTCCAAGTCCTTTCATTTCTCTGACTAAGACATTAAAGCTTTCTGGAATATTCAAGTGTTCAATTGGTAATCCTTTTACAATAGATTCATAAGCTTTGGATCTACCCATCACATCGTCTGACTTAATAGTCAAAACTTCCTGCAAAGTATGAGCAGCGCCATAAGCTTCAAGAGCCCAGACTTCCATTTCACCAAATCTCTGTCCGCCGAATTGAGCTTTACCGCCGAGTGGCTGTTGAGTAATCAATGAGTATGGACCAATGGATCTTTGATGGATCTTATCTTCAACTAAGTGATTCAATTTCAACATATAAACACGGCCAACGGTAGTCTTGCAATCAAATTTTTCACCAGTACGGCCATCAACGAGTTGAATACGTCCATCTCTTGGATAACCGGCTTTTTCTAGTTGATCACGGATCATGCTTTCAGTCATACCAGCAAACACCGGGGTAGCAACATTGTAGCCAAGCGCGTAAGCAGCAAGACCCAAATGAGTTTCCAAAATCTGACCCAAGTTCATACGAGAAACGACGCCAAGTGGAGATAAAATAATATCAAGAGGAGTGCCATCTTCTAAATGAGGCATATCAGCAACTGGAACGACACGAGAAATAACACCTTTATTACCATGACGACCGGCCATCTTATCACCGACTTGAATCTTACGCAAAGAAGCAACAGTAATCTGAATCATTTTGATCATACCAGCAGAAAGCTTATCACCATTTTCTCTAGAGAAAATTTTGATATCAATAACTTTGCCAGATGAACCATGTTCTAAATATAATGAGGAGTCACGAACATCACGAGCTTTTTCACCAAAGATAGCGCGCAATAATTTTTCTTCAGCAGATAATTCAGTTTCACCTTTTGGCGTAATCTTACCACACAAAATATCACCGGAAGCCACAGTCGCGCCGATACGGATAACGCCTTCTTCATCCAAATCTTTTAATTTTTCTTCTGAGATATTTGGAATATCGGAAGTCACAACTTCAGGTCCAAGTTTGGTTTCACGGACTTCGCAAGTATAGTTTTCAATATGAATAGAAGAATAACGATCTTGTTGAACGAGACGTTCTGACAAAATAATAGCGTCTTCGTAGTTGTAGCCTTGCCATGGCATAAAGCCGACGAGGATATTGCTACCAAGAGCCAATTCTCCATGATCACTAGCAGGACCATCGGCAAGCACAGCGCCCTTTTCAACCATCTGTCCTTTTTCAATGACTACTCTTTGATTGATACAAGTCGTAGCATTGGAACGGATAAATTTATTCAAAGGATAAGTATCAACAACTTTATTTTTGTTCAAAATCTTAATTTCATGACCGCTAACAGCCACAACTTCTCCAGCTTCTTTAGCAAGAGCGACGTGACCGGAATCGCAAGCAGCGCGTTTTTCAATACCAGTACCAACGAGTGGTGCTTGAGGTTTGATAATAGACACCGCCTGGCGTTGCATGTTTGTTCCCATCAGAGCGCGCTGTCCATCATCATGTTCCAAAAATGGAATAAGTGATGTAGCGACAGAAATAATTTGATTGGACACAACGTCCATATAATCAATCTTATCAACGCTAGTAATAGTTGGTTGCAATCTGACACGAGCTTCCATTTTTTCCACCAAGAAATAACCATCTTTATCAATCAAATCTTGAGTGAAAGGCATAGTAGTAGCTCGGCTTTCCTGGAAAGCATCAAGGTAAACGACTTCTTTGGTGACTCTAGGTTTTGGATCACGGACAATTTTGTAATATGGGGCTTCAATAAAACCATAGTCATTAACGCGAGCAAAAGTTGCCAAATGTCCGACCAAACCGATGTTTGGACCTTCTGGAGTAGCAATAGGACAAATACGGCCATAGTGAGTAGGGTGCACATCGCGGACTTCAAAGCCAGCGCGTTCTCTCGATAAACCACCAGGACCCATAGCAGACAAACGTCTCTTATGTTCAAGCTCGGCAAGTGGATTAACCTGATCCATGAACTGAGACAATTGGCTGGACATGAAAAATTCCTTGACGACACTGATAAGTGGTCTAGCATTGATCAATTTGTTTGGAGTCAAAGTAGCGATATCGAGAGTGGACATACGATCGCGAACGATTCTTTCCATTCTGACAAGACCTATGCGGAATTTATTTTGAACTAATTCACCGGCAGCGCGAATACGACGATTCCCCAAATGATCAATATCATCAGCTTCTGATTGAGTATTATTAAGTCTGATGACTTCTTTCAAAATATTTAAAATATCTTTAAGAGACAAAACTCTAGTTTCTTTGTTGATTGGCAAATCATCTTCAAAACGTTGATTCATTTTGTAACGACCAACATCAGAAAAATCATAACGAGAGAAATTGAAGAACATGTTGTCAATCAATTGCTTGGCATTTTCTGGAGTAGCGAGATCGCCTGGTCTGATACGTTTGTAAACTTCAATCAAACCTTCAGCTTGATCATGTGAAGCATCTTTTTTGATCGTAGAAGCGATAAACTGTCTGTTTGGATTGATATCAACTTCTTTAAAAGCATCCAAAATCTTTTCATCTTCATACAAACCAAAAGCGCGAAGCAATGCAGTGGCTGCAACTTTTCTCTTACGATCAATCTTGACCCAGATGACATTATTATTATCAGTTTCAAATTCTAACCAAGAACCACGATTAGGAATAACCTTGGCACCATATAGATTGCGATCACCACCGAACTCGCCAGTGAAAAATACACCAGCGGAACGAATCAATTGAGAAACAATAACACGTTCAATACCATTAATAATGAAGGTACCGCGATTAGTCATAAACGGAAAATCACCAAGGTAGATTTCTTGTTCTACTTCTTGGCCGGTTTTCTTGTTTACCAACTTAACATTGACTCGAAGCGGTGCTTCGTAGCTAATATTCTTTTCTTTGCTAGTAATTTCATCAAACTTGGGCTTATCAAAGATGTAATCGCCGAAATATAATTCGAGATCACGGCCGATAAAGTCAGTGATTGGGGAAACTTCTTCAAATAACTCCTTTAAACCCTTGGTCCAAAACCAGTTATATGATCTTTTCTGCAATTCAATCAAATCGGGTAGCTCCAAGTGGCTGGCCACGGTAAAATTGATACGCTCTCCTGTGTGCTTTTTATTTTGGGACATAAAAAAAATCTCATTTTTAAATTTTTGTCCTTTTGGGACGACGAAATGAGTCTATGAAAACTTAATTTTCTAATTGTTTAAGCACTCTTTTGGAAATATTTAAGCCTTTTGGACAATATCGTAATAATGATTGGATATTGTTAACCAAAAAGCGGGTTAAATTAAGAAATGCGATGTCTTCATAATAACAGAGAACCTGTTGATAAGTCAATAGTCTTTATCAGAAAATAAAATAATGTCAAATAACTGTCATATTTTGTTTAAATTTAGATAAAATACGTCTTAATACTTTCTTTTTTTCAAGTCAAAAAAATTGATTTAAAAAAATTTCCAGCACAAGTTATCCCCAAAAATTATTTTTTTAGCTTTTTTGGCCGTATTTTTGACTCTTGACGACATATCCTCTTGGACTTTTCTAAAAATTTAGTGTTATAATGCGAACAAGCAAACCAATTTGCTTAAAATACAACAAAAAAACAGTCGAAAATGGTCAAAAGGAGGCCAAAACCATGAAAAGACGATTCTTGTTTAGAATTATCATCCCCGCTTTTTCAAACTTCAATATTTACAGTAGAATTGCCAGTATTACCACGGCCCTTGGTCCGGTTATTATCGCGACCATAGCCCGTCAACTACTGGGCTGGGATGTTGAAGTTATTGATGAAAACAACATCCATGGACGTCTTTGCCCAAGAGACCGATTTGGCCACCCCGATCACATTGCTATTCAACGTGAACGGCCGGCAGACATTGTCGGTTTCTACGGATCATTAACCTCCACTATGCCACGGCTGTTTGAACTCTCCGCACTTTACAAAGAAATGGGGGTTATGACTATCGCCGGTGGTAAGCATGTTGAGGCCTTACCGGAAGAAGCCTTGGCCAATAACATCGATATCGTAGTTTTTGGCGAAGGCGAAAGAACGATTCAGGGAATCCTCATGGCTCATCGAGCTAATCACTGGATCGTAAGATGCCATGACTTTATCAAATCAAAAAATGGTCCTGAGGAACTCACTATAGGCTACCAAGAAAAAGATTTGATAAACTCCAGCTACCGCGACATCAAAGGAATTGGCTTCCTGAAAAACGGGAAAATGGTAAAAACCGGAACTCAAGAACTCATTACTGATTTCGAAGAGTGGCCGTTTCCTGATTTTAGCTTGGTCCGCTACGCTAAAATCAAGATCTTTCCGATCAGTGGCACCAGAGGCTGTAACAGCCGTTGCGAATTTTGCGTCGTCAATGACAGAACTCGCTGTGACACGCCAGAAAGAATGCTGGCTCAAATCGCTTATCTTGTGGAAGTTCACAAGGCAAGAGAATTTTTTGAAGCCAGTGATCACTTCGCTGCCGACAAAGAAAGAGCTATCAAGTTTTGTCACTTGATCACCGATTATCAGAGGCTCAAGGGAATAAAACTTAAATTCACGGTGCAAATCCGTCTGACCGATGCCAAACATCCAGATTTACTGGCTGCGATGCGCAAAGCTGGCATCACTCTGGTCTGTATTGGAATTGAAAGCCCGATTGACGAAGAACTCATCGCCATGAAGAAGGGTTACAATTCCAAAAACATGATCGAATGGGTCCGTATCTTCCACAAGTACGGCTTCAAGATTCATGGCATGTTCATTTTTGGCTATCCCAGACAAGAGGGCCAAGAAAAAATCGATCTGCCTCTAAATGAACGCATCAAAAGATTTAAAAAGTTCATTCACGACGCCAGAATCGACACTTGCCAAGTACTACTGCCCATTCCTCTGCCTGGCACCGAACTTCGCGCTAGACTCGAAGCTCAAGGTCGCATCTTCCCCTTGGAATATGTAGGCTGGAAACTTTGCGATGGTCAGTTTCCCATCTTCATGCCTGACGATAATATCGATCCGGCTGAAATGCAAAGAGCGATCATCGAGATCATGGGGCGGTTTTACGGTTTCCATCATTTCTGGATGGTAGTACTGAATTTCTTGGTCTACTTTCCAGCGTTTATTTTCCCAAGTACTCTAACCCTAGCAACCATGCGGGTCAGATACATCACTTCTGTATTTTCCTGGTGGAAACAAACGCTCTTGCGTAACTCAGCCATTCGCTTCGGCGGTTGGCTCGTAGTTCGCGGCTGGAAAAAGAGATTTGAAGAAGGAGATTTTCCCGACCGACTCAAAAAAGCACAACAAGCATTGCTTGATCGAAAAAAATAATTTCGAAAAAGCATCTTGAAAAACAAAATCCTTACTTGCGAAGTGCGAGTAAGGATTTTTTAATAATTTAATTGTATTCTGCATTTCGCATCCCCTGCAAGCATTAAAAATATTGTGCTGATTTTTCATGGGAGTGAACGGCCGTTAGGCAAATCACCCCAGGAGCTACTGCGACTTTGGGTGATTTAGTGAACGAAGTGAAAAATTCAGGCCATGATTTTTTCTGCTTGCGATTTTTTGCGCTACTTTTTTCTAAAAAAAGTGGCATAGC
>CAIVNC010000002.1 GCA_903907165.1 Candidatus Buchananbacteria bacterium | reverse complement strand
GTTGGCATCTTGAAGTTATAAGAAATTACTCTTGCTCCCGGCTTTAATTCGGCCTTAAATTTTGGCTCTAACTGAACCATTACTTCAGGAAAAAGATAACAATAGACAATGTCAGCATCGCGCAAATTTGCTTTCATGAAATTTCTGCAATAGATTTTTACCTTGACTTTTTTTAATGCCACTAGAGCTTTGGCCCAAACATACGGCCACAAAGATAACTCATAACCTTCAGCCTCAAGACCATATTTTTCGGCTGCCAAAACTAGCAAGTGCGCCTTACCACAACCAAGATCATAAATTTTTTCTCCTTTTTTAGCTTGAGCCACTTCTAAAACTTTAGCGAAATTCTTTCTGGGCGAAGAAATAAATGGCACTCCCCTAACTAGAAACATTCCGATAAGAGTCGACACACCAAAAAACAAAACAATAACTAAAATCAGCATTAAAAACCACAAAAAAGTCATGAATAAAAAAGTCATATTTTTTTAAAAATTAAATTCCTAATTCATCTAATAATTTTTCTTGTTTTCTGGACAAGTTACGTGGAATATTTACCACCACATCAACTAAATGATCACCTCGTCCTCGACTGCGCAAATGAGGCACGCCCTTTTCTCGTAATCTAAATTCGGTATGACTCTGAGTACCTTCTGGAATTTTTAAACTCACTGGACCATCAACAGTCTCCACCTCTATCTTATCACCAAGAATAGCCTGCTTCACAGAAATTTTAATTTCCGAATGGATATTATCTCCATCTCGCTTGAATATTTTACTTGGCTTAACTTTAATTACAATAAATAAATCTCCAGCCGAACCTTTAGCAATCGCTTCGCCTTTTCCGGACAACCGCAATGACTGACCATCACTAATGCCAGCTGGAATCGTCACTTTGATTTTTTCACTGCCAGTTGTTACGCCTTCGCCATGACATTCGTGACATTTCTTTTCGTATTTTTTGCCAGTACCGCCACAATCTGGACAAGTCGCTTGAGTTTGAAAATTACCAAGAATGGTTTGCTGGATTTTTACAATTCGGCCAGTGCCACCACACTTCAAACAAGTAGTAACTTTACTACCTGGCTCGGCGCCATTGCCACCGCAAGTTTCGCAAACAACTTTCTTTTGCAGATTGATAGTTTTTTCGGTACCAAAAACAGCTTCTTCAAATTCAATACTCATGTCAATTTCCATGTCACTGCCACGAGTCGCTTGTTTTGTTCTTGAATTACTACTACCACCAAAAAATGAACTAAAAAGATCGCCGAAATCTCCCATGTCTCCCATATTGCCAAAATCAAAACTGGAGCCACCCTGCCCCTGAGAAAATCCGCCAAAAGGATTGCCGCCTTGACCACGGGCAAAATCTTGATAATTAAAACCCTGGCCAGCCGCTCCCGACTTGCCAAATTGATCATATTGCCTGCGTTTATCTTCCGTGCCAAGCGTCTGATAAGCCTCGTTTATTTCTTTAAACTTAGCCTCATTACCGCTCGCCTTATCAGGATGATGCTCGTGAGCCAATTTTCTAAAAGCTTTTTTGATTTCATCTTGAGTGGCGTTTTTAGAAACACCAAGAAGTTCGTAATAATCTTTCGCCATTTTTAACTATTTATGCTTTAAAACCGATTTCCGTCTTTGGACTTTCTGCTGCCGATACTTTGCCAAAAGTAGCTTCATATCTTTCCAAATTTTCTTGCAAAGCTAGGATCATTCTTTTTAAGTGTCCGGGGCTAGTAATTATTTTACCACAAACTCGGCCACTTGGGGGAATAATATTCATAAAGTGAATTAAAAACTCCTCTTTATTATGACTAACTTGCATCGCATTGGCATATTCTCCGCCCGCAAAGTTATCTTGTATTTTAATTTCCATTGGTCCGCCTGCATTTTGTTGAGCTTGATTTTGATCCATATTTTTATTATTAGAATTAAATCTAAACCGTAAGAGGCGGAATAACTTCCGCCTCTATTTCTATCTTATTTTTTTACTTCTTCATATTCGCCTTCGACCGGCCCCTTCGGTTCTTCGGGTTGTTCTTGCGTTCCACTAGCTTGTTCAGCACCTGGCTGAGCTCCCGGTTGCTGGTACATCGCAGCACCAACTTTCTGAATCGCTTCGCTCAATTCATCATAATTTTTCTTGAGCAAATCTTTATCGACGCCTTCCTTTGACTTCTTCAAATCTTCAACTTTATCCATTACATTTTTACGAGTTTCGGCATCAACTTTTTCACCAGCATCTTTCAAAGTTTTTTCAGTTGTGAAAATCAAACTCTCGGCTTGGTTTTTCAAATCGATGAGCTCTCTCTTATTCTTGTCTTCGGCCGCATTAAGTTCAGCATCCTTCTTCATCTTTTCTATTTCTTCTTTAGATAAAGCGGAAGATGCGGTAATGGTAATGTGCTGTTCTTTATTGGTGGCCTTATCTTTAGCTTTAACATTCAAAATACCATTTACATCGATATCAAAAGTCACTTCAATTTGAGGTACGCCACGAGGTGCTGGTGGAATGCCATCAAGGGTAAATCTGCCTAGGGTTTTATTGTCAGTAGCCATTGGACGTTCGCCTTGAAGCACATGGATTTCTACGGCTGGTTGATTATCAGCAGCGGTAGAGAAAACTTGGCTTTTGGAAGTTGGAATAGTTGTGTTTCTCTCGATAAGTGGGGTCATAACTGAACCCATGGTTTCAATTCCCAAAGTTAAAGGGGTAACATCTAAGAGTAATATATCTTTAACATCTCCTTGAAGCACACCGGCTTGAACAGCAGCACCCAAAGCCACCACTTCATCTGGATTAACAGAAATATTTGGTTTCTTGCCAAAAAATTCTTCCACCTTCTTTTGAACAAGTGGCATTCTAGTCATACCACCAACCAAAATGACTTCGTTGATATCGCCATTAGAAACTCCGGCATCTTGCATAGCCTTTCTGACTGGTTCAAAAGTTTGATCAACCAAATCACCGACCAAAGATTCCAATTGAGCGCGAGTGACCCGCATAGTCAAATGTTTTGGTGAACCATCGGCGCCCATGGTAATAAATGGCTGATTGATTTCAGTTTCCATTTGCGTAGAAAGCTCAATCTTAGCTTTTTCGGCCGCTTCTTTGACTCTTTGTAAGGCAGTTACGTCTTTGGACAAATCAACACCTTCTTGTTTTTTAAATTCATCAATGATCCAATTGATAATCCTCAAATCAAAATCGTCGCCACCAAGGTGAGTATCGCCATTGGTTGATTTTACTTCTACAGTATCAGCGGCAATATCCAAAATAGAAATATCAAAAGTGCCTCCACCCAAATCATAAATAGCGATTTGTTGGCCTTGTTTCTTTTCAAAACCATAAGCCAGGGCAGCGGCTGTTGGTTCGTTGATAATTCTCTTGACCGTCAAACCGGCAATTTCACCAGCGTCTTTGGTAGCTTGTCTTTGAGCATCATCAAAATAAGCTGGCACGGTAATAATTGCTTCAGTAATTTTCTCTCCTAACTTAGCTTCGGCATCTTCTTTTAACTTTTGCAGAACCATGGCCGAAATTTCTTGAGGACTATATTCTTTGCCGTTCATGACAACCTTAACGCCACCAGCAGAATTTTTGATTTCAAAAGGCATTAATTTCAAATCTCTTTGCACTTCTTCATCATTCCAATTACGACCAATCAAACGTTTGATGGAATACAGCGTGTTAGCAGGATTAGTTACTGCCTGACGTTTTGCTGAAACACCAACCAAACGCTCACCGGCTTTTGTGGTAGCGATAATTGATGGTGTAGTTCTAGCGCCTTCTTTGTTTTCCAAAACTTTTGGTTGACCACCTTCCATGATTGCCATGCAAGAATTAGTCGTACCAAGATCAATTCCTAAGATTTTTCCCATACTATTTTAAATTATTTAATAATTGACACCTAACGATACTTATGTTAATTTTATTTTGTTTAATCTGCTCATTATCTCAACCGAAAGGAGGCTAAATCGTGCCCGAGAAAAAAGTGTTTACCTGCCCATCCCGAGAAGAGATTCTCAAATCAATTGAGTCACTCATGAGAGAAAGGGGCTTTGATGATCCAATTTCAGAATCTTCCAAGTTAGAAGTAAATCTCGGCCTAGACTCTCTTGGAAGAATCGAACTTTTCATGGGTCTCGAGGAAATTTATGATCTCGACATCACGGATAGCGATATCGACCCCTTCGGCGGAGGAATCACCATCGGCAATGTCATTAATATCGTCATTGCCGACATCGAGAAAAAAAACCAGAAACCTCTCCCGTAAAATCCCTACTCAGATTCACTCGAAGCCAAATTCCCAAAAGGAACGCGGCTTTTTTATTTTGTAATAATCTCAAAGTACAAACTAATCCTCCCGACCGATGAGCCAAAAACTTTGACTCATCTCTCCGCAGGGCTAGTTAATTTACTTCTTACCCATGCTAATTTTAATCGTCTTAGGCTTAGCCTCTGGTGCTTTGGGGATAGTGATTTTTAACACACCATTGTCATAGCCAGCTTCCGCCTTATCACCAAGTACATGAGCTGGCAACTGGATTGAGCGGAAAAAACTTCCCCGACGAACTTCCTTGCGATAATAATCTTTCTCCTCAACTTCGGTCTTCTTTTCGTTTTCACCCTTGATCGTCAAAACATCATTCTCGATGGAAATATCCACTTTTTCCGGATCAATACCGGCCAGTGGCGTTTCGACAAACACATTGTCTTTATCTTGATAAACATCGACGGCCGGAGTGAAATTAAATCCTTGACCCACGCCCTCAATCATACGATCGAAATCGTTGACCCAAGATGGTTCAATGAACGGTGTCCATTTAATTAATGACATAATTTTGTCTCCTTCTTTTACCGACCGCAAAAGCCGATAAAAGATTATTTATTAAGATTAAATTTTAAACTTTTTATATTAACTCTCAATTAACCCTTACTTGGCAACCTTGACTTTGGCCGGCATCAAAACCTTATCATCAACCATATAACCAGGAGCCACCTCTTCAAAAATCACGTCTTCGGCGAAACCTTCTTTTTCTTCGTGAACAATTGCTTCATGGAAATTAGGATCAAACTTTTCTCCAACCGTTTTTATTTCTTCAATTTTATATTTCTTCAAAAAATCCTGAAACTGTCGTTGAATGTGGCTAATGCCAACCACCCACTCTAATTTTCTTTGCTCTTCAGGCACATGACTCATGGCCATTTTGAAATAGCTATAAACCGGCAACACCTCGGACATAAAAGCCGCGTTAGCAAACTCAATCAAATCCTTGGCCCTGTTTTCTGTTTCTTTTTTCAAATTAGCATAATCAGCTTGCGCTCTTTGCCAACCAGCCAAGTGAGTATCGGTTTTAATCAAGGCCTCTTCTAATTTTTTTCTTAGTTCTTCGTTTTCCGCTTCAATCTGAGCGGGATCCTTTGCTTGTTCTTCCATGTTATTTATAAATTAAATTTTAGCTAAAATTTCTTTAATTTGACTGATGAGTCCTCCATTTTCCCGATAATCCATGCGACTTGGCCCCAAAATTCCGATTATACCTTCACTCTTACCTATACTATATTTGGTCAAAACCACCGAGCACATTTCCCCAAAAGGATTTTCCTTGCCAATCAAGATCTCCACTTTCTCAGCCGACAGCTGGTGGAAAATCAGACTCATAACTTCATCTAGATGATCAATCACTTCCGACATAGAATAAACCGATCCTTGTTCTAGAAATTCCGGCTGACGAAATAAATTAGAGATTCCCGTGTAATAAACATTCAACGGTCCAAATCCGACCAGTACGGCGTTTTCCGAAACTTCGGCCAGACCTTTGGCCAACATCTTTATTCCCGCCTCATCAGATTCTATGCGACTAGATAAATCATCAATAACCTTTTTCTTTTTGCCAGACACCTGCCAGCCACTGGCAAGCAAGTCGACATAGCGGCGATATCCGGCGGCGGTTGGCAGACGACCAGCAGAAATGTGCGGCTGATAAATTAAACCCTCTTCTTCCAGGTCAGCCATGTAGTTACGGATGGTTGCCGAGCTCAGATCAGGAAAATATTTTTCCACAATCAAACTGGAGCCAACCGGATTGGCCGATTGAATATATTCCTCCACGATAACTTTCAGTAAATTGTCCTGCTTACTTACCTCCATATATTATCTTAATTTAGATAATTTTAAGCTAGTTTAGACTTTTAGCACTCGTGACTGTTGAGTGCTAAAGTAAATATAACGCAAGAAAAAAAAGCTGTCAAGAGGAAAATATGCTATAATATCTATATCATTATTTAAATCTTAATATGAAAATTAAAAAGATTGTTCCCCTGCTAATTTTAACTCTTCTAATCATCGTTTTTTTGCCGATAGTTTCTATTCATGCGGCTGGCATTCAAGACGCCTTCAATAATGCCAAGGGAGCTCTAGATGGTAACGTTAAAACAGTAGATTTTGCTACTTTTGCCGGAACGATGGCCAAAGGCCTACTTGGTCTCATCGGAGCCATTTTTGTTCTACTGATTATTATTTCTGGCTTTACCTGGATGACTTCCCAGGGCGACACGGCTAAAATCAAGAAAGCCAAGGATATTATTATCTGGTCAGTTGCTGGAATCGCGATAATCTTGGTTTCTTACACTCTAGTTACTTTTATTTTCAGTACCTTCGGGGTTTCGTCTTCGGCCACTACAGGAGCCAGTACTGGCGTCACAGATCCCAATCTAACGCCATCAACTCCAGGTCAAGATTCTGCGACTGTCAACTCTAGTCAAACAGATGATCCGCCAGAAAATCCCGGTCAAAGCACTAGATAAGAAATAAAAAATAGCCTCGAATCGAGGCTATTTTTTATTTCTTATCTATTCTCCTATTTTCATTATATTGTTTTCATCCAAAAAATTAACTTCTGGCACTACGTTTATCTGATCAATTCTTGGCAATCGATGATTCCAGGACATAGAAACATTTCTACTCTCACTGGCCCTTAACTGATCCAAGGTTAAATAATTACTAGAAACTACCTCACCGCCAGAAAGCAAATAAGCTCTGACACCAACTTGCCAAAAACCATATGCTGAATCATTTAATAAATCAAAAGTAACAATATTGGGGTCTCCAGGCTTTTGTCCGGCACTAAAATTTTCATTGGAAACAGTTAAATGGAAATAATCATTCTTCAAGGCGTCATAATTGCTTATTTTGCGCCATTGTTGATTAAAAATTTTGAATTCAGCCGTAGTTCCCACCGCACTAGCGTCCAAAATATCCTTAGTTTCACCTGGCAAAACAAAAGCGCTCTTGGTCTGTGGCGCAACTCCAGGCTTTACAAACTGATAATCAAAGGTGCTCAACCAATTAGGATTGGGATTTTGAGCAGTTAAAGAAAAATCTGTAATACTACCTTCTTGAGGCATTGCCTGAATACTTCCCAAATTTAATGATGATGGACGAGAATTTTCCAAAGCGCCCAATGCGATACTTGAGCCATTAATCATTCTATTTATACTAGCCTGATCATATTCATAATTACCAAAATAAAAGATCAGTTGCCAAATTGAGTAGCCAAACGAAACTAGAGAAACTAAAACCAAAAAAATAGCCAATTTTTTTCGCAATGACAATTTATGGGTTATATACCAATAACTAAATTTCAACTGTCTATTGGTTAATTTTTGTGTAGGAAATTCTGCCATGACTATATTATAACACAAAAATAACCAAGTCGAAAATAGCTGATTTATCCCCTTTTATTAATTAATTTTAGAGTAAAAAATATTTGTCATTACTCCTAAAATATGCTAAAATTATATCGTTAAATCGGATACTAATTTCATTATTTTATGGCTAAAACAGAAGACAAAAAGAAAAATAGCGAGGCTTACGGAGCCGATCAAATTCAAGTTCTAGAAGGTCTCGATCCTGTCCGCAAACGTCCAGGCATGTACATCGGCAATACCGCTGAAGCTGGCTTACATCATCTCATTTGGGAAATCGTTGACAATAGTATCGATGAAGCCATGGCTGGTTATTGCGACCAAATCAAGGTCAAATTAATGCCAGGCAATATCGTTTCAGTCGAAGACAACGGTCGTGGTATTCCAGTCGATGTCCATAAAGTTACCAAAGTCTCCACTCTAGAGACAGTTTTAACCACCCTTCATGCCGGCGGTAAGTTTGGTGATGGCGGCTACAAAGTTTCTGGTGGTCTTCATGGTGTCGGCGCTTCTGTTGTTAATGCTTTGTCAAAATATGCTAAAGCTGAAGTCAAACGCGACGGCAAACTTTACATGCAAGAATATAACTTCGGCAAGCCAAAAGCTAAGGTTAAAGAAATTGGCAAGGCCAAGGGCACTGGCACCAAGACAACTTTTCAGCCTGATGATTCTATTTTTACCGTTACCGAGTTTGATATCAAAATCATCCTAGAACGTTTACGCCAACAAGCTTATCTCACCAAAGGAGTTAAGATCATTATTTGCGACGAAAGAGAAGCCGAAGACTACAAGCACTTATGCTACGTTTTCTATTTTGAGGGTGGCGTTAAATCCTACGTTCGTCATTTAAACACTCATACTGAACCAAAACACGAAAACGTTTTTTACATCCTCAAAAATAGCGAAGGCATAGAAGTTGAAGTTGCTTTCCAATACACCGAGGAATATTCTGAAACAATTTTGGCTTTTGCTAATAACATTCACAATCCAGAGGGCGGCATGCATGTTGTTGGCTTTAGAACCGCCATGACTAGAACTATCAACAATTACGCCAGAAACAAGGGCTACCTAAAGGAAAAAGATACTAATCTTACTGCTGAAGATATTCGTGAGGGTTTAACTGCTGTTATTTCAGTTAAATTAACCGATCCTCAATTTGAAGGTCAAACCAAAGCTAAATTAGGCAACGTTGAAGCTAGACCAGCCGTAGAAAAAGTTGTATCCGAAGCTTTAGAAATTTATTTGGAAGAAAATCCTAAAGATAGCGAAGCGATTATTGGTAAATGTCTTTTGGCCGCTCGCGCTAGAGTTGCTGCTCGGGCCGCCAGAGAAACAGTTTTGCGCAAAGGCGTGCTCGATGGTTTTGCTTTGCCTGGTAAACTAGCCGATTGCTCATCCAAAGACGCTAGCATATCAGAATTATTCATCGTTGAGGGAGATTCCGCTGGTGGCAGCGCTAAACAAGGCCGAAGCCGTGAATTCCAAGCCATCTTACCACTTCGAGGTAAAATCTTAAACGTCGAAAGAGCTCGTTTAGATAAGATGCTAGCTAACAACGAAATCAAGTCCTTAGTTATCGCCCTTGGAACTAACATTGGTGAACAATTTGATATTAAAGATTTACGTTACGACAAAATCGTTATCATGACAGATGCTGACGTTGATGGCTCTCATATTCGAACTCTACTCTTAACTCTATTTTATCGTCACTTCCCAGATTTAATTAAGGAGGGCCATATCTATATTGCTCAACCTCCATTATATCGTGTTCAGATGGGCAAAGAAGTTACTTGGATTTATTCCGACAAAGAATTAGACGATCTAAAAGCAGATCTTCTCAAAAATCAACCAGCCAAACTAGCTGCCGCCGAGGCCAAAAAAACTGCCAAGACCAAAGCCGTCGAAGAAGAACCTGAGGAGCCGGCTGAAGAATTAGTTGAGGGTGAAGGTGAAGGCGAAGTGGCCGTAGAATCACTTGGCGGCATCAAGCTCAATATTCAGCGTTACAAAGGTTTGGGCGAAATGAACCCCGACCAACTCTGGAGCACAACCATGGATCCAAAAACTAGAAAGATGAAAAAGATTTCCGCAGAAGACGCCGAAAAAGCTGATGAAATTTTTGACATCTTAATGGGCAGTGATGTTGCTCCTCGCAAACGTTTTATTCAAACTCACGCTAAGAGCGTTAAAAATCTAGACATCTAAATCAATCTCGAAATAAAAAAATCCCGACTTTCATCGGGATTTTTTTATTTATACAATCTTATTCAATTTTATCAATTTTGCATTTTAGAACACCAGATGGGACTTTAACAGAAACCTCTTCGCCGACTGATCGACCCAAGAAAGCTTGGCCAATCGGAGAGACATGGGAGATTTTACCGCTGGCCGGATCAGCTTCGCTATGTCCAACAATGGCATATTTCATTTTCAAACCATTATCGCAAGTGGCGTGAACAGTGGAGCCCATACTTACAGACTTGGAATTTTTATTACTAGAAACAATAACTGCATTTTTAATCAAAGATTCCAATTCTTGGATTCTTCCTTCAATAAAACTCTGATCTCCCCTAGCTTCATGATACTCGGCATTTTCCGACAAATCACCAAGATCGCGAGCATTGGCAATACGATCAATAACCTCCGGTCGCTTGATGTCAACCAGCTCTTTAAGCTCTTCTTTTAGTTTGTCTAATCCCTCTTGGGAAATGTAATTTTCGTTCATCATTAAAGATTAATTTTAATTATATCTTGCTTATTTCTACTATAGGATACAGATTTTTAAAACTAATGTCAAGGAGTAGCCGGTGGATTTTTGGTAAACCAATAATCTATGGCATCTTTGGCGATTGGCGCCGCGATTACATTTCCCTCTCCGCCCTCTTCAACTAGCACCGTGATGGAGAAGGTTGGATTTTGATAAGGTGCAAAAGCATTGAACCAGGCATGATTTTCTTTATTAGTATTCCATTGAGCCGTTCCGGTTTTGCCAGCCACTTCTACCGATAGAGTCGAAAGACTGCGACCAGAACCCGTGAGAATAGTCTCACGCATTGCTCTTCGAACCGTGGCCAAAGTACTTGAACTTGCCAAGTTACTACCAAGTACTTTTGGTTTAAAAAATTCTTTAGTACCATCAGGATGCACAACTCCCATTGCCAAGCGAGGACTAAACAATGTTCCCCCATTAGCAATAGCTGAGTTATAATTATTAACTTGAATTGGAGTAACTAGCAGATAACCCTGACCGATAGACAAATGGTAAGTGTCACCAATATACCAAGACTCACCTGTTGTTTTCTTTTTCCAATCGGCTGTTGGCACCAAACCTTTATTTTCACTTGGCAAATCAATGCCCGTTTTAGCACCAAGACCAAACAACGTCAAATATTTATCAATCAGAACCAAGCCTAAGCCTTTAAAATCGCCATAGCCACCACCAATATAATAAAAATAAGTATTAACAGACATAGCAATAGCCTTAAATAAAGCTGTTTGGCCATGACCACCAGCTTTCCAGTCTGGGAAAAACCACTGTCCAAGCCTTAACCCACCATTACTCAGAAACGATGTGTCCGCAGTTACAATTCCCTGCTCTAAGGCGCCCGTTGCCATTACCGGCTTAACCGTAGAGCCAGAAGGATACTCACCAAGAAAAGAACGGGCATAAAGCGGCTTCATCGGATCACTCAAAAGCTTATTATAATCAGTGGAAGAAATGCCGGCAGCAAACAAATTATTATCATAAGAAGGGTAATCAACCATGGCCAGCACCTCGCCATCTCTAGGATCAGTAGCAATCGCTACTGCCGCTTTACTTCCCTTCAATTTATCATCCATAATCTGGTAAAGCTTATTCTGCAAATCAGAATCAATGGTCAGAATCAAATCATCACCGGGAATAAACGGGGTTTCTGAAATTATTTTCTTCTCTTGTCCCAATGCGTCAATTTCCACTTTTTGAATTCCTGGCTGACCTCGAAGATAACTTTCATATTCTTTTTCCAGTCCGGTTTTACCAATATTGTCACTGAGTAAATAGTTTTGATTATTATTTTCATATTCGTCTGGACTGATTTTACCAACATAACCAAGCAGATGCGAAAATTGAGGTCCAAAAAAATATTGACGCCAATAATCATTATTCAAGCTAACGCCTGGTAAATCAGAACTGGCAATCTTAAGAGACATTGCTTGATCATAAGCGATTCCCGTCTTGATAACAATTGGCTGATAATAATATTTATTTGCCGAATTTATTTGATTATTAATATCATCCAAACTAAGGCCGCTTATTTCAGAAACTTTTTTTATAACTTCATCTTTCTGAGTCTGATCTTTCGGTAAATCAGCGGGCGTAATCATCAAAGAAAACCCAGAAACATTTTGAACTAAAGGCTTGCCATTTCGGTCATAAATAATGCCACGATGAGCTTTGACATACTTAACTCTTAAACGATTATTTTCTGCCAAATTATAATAATCGCCACCCTTAACAATTTGCAAATAAAAATTACGAGCCAAAAGCAAACTCACGCCCACTAAAATAAATGCCAAGAACCAAGTCAATTTCTTTTTAGTCAAAGACAAGGTTAAAAACTGGGCCTCTAAGCCCAGCAGTGACCCCCATGGCCCGCTTTCTTCTACCCAATCAAGGGAGCTTCTTTGGCCACTGTCAATATTTTCGGCAATGAAGAATAAATCTTCTTTTTCTATTTTATTCTCTTCCATTTATTTAACAAAAATTGGCTTAAAGTGCCGCGAAAATTTATTAATAAAAATAAAACCAAAAGCTAACACAACTGGAACGACTATTACCTGCCAAAGCACCGAGAGCCAAAACCTGCCATCAGGAGAAAAGTCATTCAAGCCAGAAACATAGCCCAACCAAACAAGAGACGCGAAAAAAATATTATAAAGTAAGACTCCAGAAAATCCCAAACCAAGCAACGAATAAAGAGAGCGATTAGTAAAAAAATTCAATAATAATAATTCTAAAAAGAGAGAGGAAAAAAACAAAGACAAAGTAAAAACTCCAAATGGCAAAAGAGAATAAGAATCCATGAGTGCCCCAGCAAAAATCAAATATAATAAAGCATCTTCATAAGTAAAGGCCGCAATCAAAACCACGAGTCCCGCTAAGATAAAATTAAACCCAGAGAAGAAAAAACTTTTGCCAATCAAAGAAGTTTGGACAATCAAAAGAATCGCTGCCAGCAAAAAACAAATTAAAAACTTTCTTAAAAATTTGGCCATACTAAGGAATAATCACTAAGACATCACTTAATTTATCAAAGGAAATAATAGGCTTCAAAGTTGCTGTTTTGAAAATCTCGCTTTGAGCACCGCTAACATTTTCCACCTGAGCAATGAGCAGGTTCTTTGGAATCTGACCTTCTAGCCCAGAAGTCACGATCAAATCTCCAGATTTAACATCTTGGTCTTGAGGAATATTAGTCATAGAAAAGCTAAGTCCGAATTGACCTTCAATAAGTCCAACCGTACGATCAGAATTCTGAATCGTTGCAGCCACTTTGCTTTTATTATCTGTCAAAAGAAGAACCTTACTGAAATCATCATAAACTTCACTAATCTTTCCGATCATTACCCCATTATCCGAGACTACAGCAAGCCCTTTAACTACTCCGTTTTTTGCTCCGATATTAATCATCACCGATCGAGAAATATTATCCGATAGTCCAGAAATAATTTGAGCGGCTGCAAATTTAACATTTGATGTCTTGGTAAAATCTAACTCTTTTTTTAATAAAACATTCTCATCGTCAAGAGCATTGATTTTACTTTGACCAACTAGGCTTTTTTCTAATTGATTTTTCAGATCATTATTCTCAGCTAACAAATCTCTTTTTTTAATCCAGGAATTATAAAAATCTCCGACGCCGTGATTTAAATTTTGACCCGCTCTCTGAATTGAGCTTAAAGACTTAATGACAAGATTTTCGGCTGGCCTCGACCAACCGAAATAATGAAGCAAGAAGATTAAAATAATTGCCGCAAAACCAATTACGGCTAATTTTAAGATTTTTCCCATACTATATTATTGTGAGGAAGGAATAATTATATCACTAAGCAAAATATCATCATCCAAAATCAGTCCCATGCCTCTAACCGTACAAGTCTGAGGATCATCAGCTACGTGTACTGGAATCTGAGTCATTTGAGCCATTAGCTTATCCAAGCCCTTAAGCTGAGATAATCCGCCAGTTAACACAATACCGCGCTGATAAATATCAGCCACTAGTTCTGGCGGCGTAGTTTCAAGAGTTGACTTGATTGTATCGATAATTGTAGCCACCGATCTAGCAATGGCATTTTGAATTTGACTGCTATTAATTTCTATTTCACGAGGCAGTCCAGTCATCATATCTCGACCGCGCATTTGCATAGTCAGAGGTTCAGCCAAATCAATGACCGTACCAACTTTTTTCTTAATATCCTCAGCCACCATTTCACCGAGCACTAGACCAAATTCATCACGAGCGTAACGAATAATATCTTTATCTAGAGTCAGTCCAGCCACATCACTCACCTTCCAGTTTACCACGCCACTCAAAGAAATTACTGCGACCTCTGTTAAGCCACCGCCAAGATTCACTACCATATTGCCAGTCGGATCTTGAATTGGAATGCGAGCGCCAATAGCCGCGGCCATAATATTTTCTACGAGATAGGCCTGACCGCAACCAGCAGAAATAATTACATCCTCTACCGCTTTTTTTTCTACCTCGGTAATATCAAGAGGAATGCCAATAACTACCTTGGGCTTGCGAGAAAAAGAAAATTTATCTTCCTGAAGTCGATCAATAAAAAATTTAAGCATTTTCTCGGCCACTTCAAAATTGGAAATAACTCCTTTTTCTAGGGGTGAGGTGGCAAAAATATGAGGTGGGGTTTTGCCGATCATCTTGCGAGCTTCATCACCGACGGCCAGGATTTGGTCGGTTCGATTATTGATGGCCACGATAGACGACTCATTAATGGCAATACCCCGATCATGGCGATAAATCATGGTTTTAGTTGTCCCCAAGTCAACGCCGAGATTGTGATTAAGTTTTTCAAAAAATTTCTTAAACATGATGATAAATTAGCTCGCTTATTGCTTAAATTTAGATGCTATTTTTAATAGGTATTGACAAAAAAAGTAAAAAATATCATTATAATTAACACCTACCGATTCTGAGGTATATTTTACCTTATTTCATTACAAAAACCAAACGCCGACCAGACAATCTACATATCTGGCCGGCGTCTTTATTTTCAATTATTTTTTCAAAATCTTTATGACCTCTTCTAAATCCATTAACTCGGCCTTATCCTCACTGCGCTTCTTAACTTCAATCTGCTCCCCTGCTTTACTGCTAACCACCAAGCGATATGGCATGCCCAGCAAATCAGCATCAGCAAATTTAGCGCCCGCAGCAATATCACGATCATCAAACAAAACATCAATTTTATTTTCCAATAATTCTTTGTAAATTTTTTCAGCCTTCTCATCTTCTTTCAAGGAGATCAAATGAACTTTAAACGGCGCTACTTCTTCTGGCCAAATAATCCCTTTGGCGTCAGAGTATTTTTCAACAACAGTTGCCAGAGTTCTAGCAAGACCTATGCCATAACAGCCCATATAGTATGGTTGCTTACTGCCATCTTCAGCCATAAAAGTTGCACCGGTCATTTTTGATGAGTAATGAAAGCCGAGTTGAAAAATGTTTCCAACCTCAATGCCCTTCTTGGCAAATAAAGGCTTACCATTTTCAGCTAAGTCACCTTCTCGGGCCAAGGCAATATCAGCCTCGATATCTAAAGTATAATCTCGGTCAATATTTACATTCAATAAATCTTGATTTTTAACATTGGCTCCCGTATACATATTCTTAACGGTTCGAAGAGAAGTGTCACCAACAATAATAATTTTTTTGCCAGCTTTAGCTGCTGACTCAGACATACCAACCGGAGAAATAAATCCAGGCTCACTGCCAATCTCGCGGATTTCTTCTTCAGTTGCATGCCTCAGAGCATAAGCCGTCACGACGTGAGCAAGCTTAACTTCATTAATATCATAATCACCTCTTACAACCGCTAAAATTATATTTCCTTTTTCATCTACCATCATCAAGTCTTTCATTTGTTGCCAAAGTGGCAAGTCATGAAGCTTAACTCCATCTTCCATGGTGTTTCCCCTCTCAGCAGAAACTTGCTCCATCTTCTTTTCTGCTTCGTCTAGATTTTTTGAATCTCTCTGAAATCTAGCAACCTCTTCGTGGGCAGCATAAGTACCATCCTCGGTAGTAAAAAATTGGCTTTCTCCGATTTCTGACTCAACAACAAACTCATGGCAATACTCACCGCCGATATAACCATTGTCTGATTCTACTACGACAGTCTTAAGTCCCATGCGCTGAAAAATTTTAGTGTAAGTCTGCCACATTTTTTCATATTCCAACTTAAAATCTTTTTCATCGCCATGGAATGAATAAGCGTCCTTCATCACAAACTCACGCATTCGAAGTAGTCCGCCACGAGCTCTTTTTTCATCTCGAAACTTAGTTGAAAACTGATACAGGTTCATTGGCAAGTCCTTGTAGCTAACCTGAAATCTTCTAACTAAATCAACCAGCATCTCTTCTGCCGTACCACCAAGGACAAATTCCGTCTCACTGCGATCCTTAATACTCATGAGTTCAAAACCGACGGAATCGGTGCGATTTGTTTCTTCCCAAAGCTGCTTAGGATGCATAACTGGCGTAATCATCTCCTGAGCGCCCGTTGCATCCATCTCTTCCTTGATTATCTTTTGGATCTTCTGATGAACCAACAAGCCCAACGGCAAGAAATAATACCGACCGGCAGTACTCTCACGGATAAATCCGCCTTTGTAGAGCAGCTGATGGGAAATAATAGTAGCGTCTTTTGGGGTATCCTTGAGGGTTTTTCCAAACAGTTGAGATTGTTTCATAATATTTAAAAAGTTTAGTAATATGCCCTTATTTTCTCATTTTTTAGACAAGATGTCAACAAATTAAAGGATTTGTATTTGTATTCCGTATTTTGCATCCCGCATCCCCCGCGAGCATTGAAAACCCAGCTACAAAACCAAACGGAAAGAAGACGGTTTCCGGCAACCATATGCCAGCAGGCAGATGGTTGCAATAGGAAAAGATTTCACCTGAGCCATTACCATACCTTAAAGAAAATAGATAAGGAATTGTAATGGTGAATTGAAATCTAGTCTTCTTAGAGTGAAGTGTTTTGTCTGGGGTTT
>CAIVNC010000001.1 GCA_903907165.1 Candidatus Buchananbacteria bacterium | reverse complement strand
CTAGATTTCAATTCAATATTACAATTCCTTATTTATTATCTTTAAGGTAAGTAATATTTCAGGTGAAATCTTTTCCTATCGCAACCATCTGCCTGCTGGCATATGGTTGCCGGAAACCGTCTTCTTTCCGTTTGGTTTTGTTCCTGGGGTTTTCAATGCTCGCGGGGATACAGAATGAAAATTCAAATACGGAATGAAAATTAAATTATAAAAATAAAGCGCCCGCGTCGAAGTGTTTCGAAGCGGGCGGAGCTTTGGGGGATTTCTGGCTTAGAAGCCATAAATCCCGACAATGGAGAGACAGCCAATGACTGTCACTCCCAGGAGAATCAATTCTGCTTTCATGGTGTCATTCCTTTCTTTGTGATTTTGCTTACCAGTGAGTAGGTAAATGCGCGCCAAGGAGAATGAGGGCGATGATGGCCAAGAGGGCAATAACGCCGGGCCACATTGAGAGATCGCTTTTTATTTGCATAGCAACCTCCGCCATCTCCTTTTTTCTCTGGTCTGATAGCGATGACAAAGCCAGACGGCAGCCGTGAGAATCGCCAGAGACAGGAGTATGGAGGCGAAAATGATAAGTTGACTTTCGATCGTGTGATAGAAAGCGCTCATCATATTGCCGAAGACCTCTCTGCCCAGAAAAATGCGAGTGGCAAGGAGAAAGCCGGTGGCGAAGATTACAAAAACTGCAGTGAAAATGGTACTGAGTACAAGCAACATTTTGGTGTTCATGGTAATTCTCCAATTGGAATGGGGATGGGAGACTCTCGAATGGAGTCGAGAACAGGAATGAGTGATGTTGTTCTGGAACTAAGCATTACTGACTTTTAATCTCCTCTCTTCTTTCTTTTTTTGTTTATTCCAGTCCCTGTGTACTTCGATTGAGAACCAGAAAAGACCTACGCATGATGCAACACATAAACAGACAAGACTTGTTATGACTGGCAATGGCTGACCCAAATTTAGCATGGCAATGGTGAAAGTAATGATTAATATTGCTGGGCCAATAAGCATTGATTGAGTAAAAATGTAATCAGACTTGGTGTGTTTCATGATAAGCCTCCAAAATGATGTTATATAGCTTCTCAGGAAGCTGGTTTGTTTTTGGTGGTAAAAAGAACTATGCTTATAATGATAGCATATTTAACGATATTTGTCAAGTATTTGACAAATATTGTCTAAATTTAGATAAAATTATCCAATTTTATCTTAGAATGGCAGTTTAAAGTGAAAATTGTTCACGATGAGCATGCCAAGTGGTTTAACAACAATCTCCCAGAGACCAATTACGGCCACAGTGTAAATGATTGCCATTAACCAGAGAAAGAATTTTAACATATCGTCGTCGTCTTTAAAAAATACGCCCATATATTTAGTTAAATAGGAAATGACAGGTGTCGCCATCCTGCATGATATAATCTTTACCTTCCAATCTGACAAGTCCTTTTTCTTTGGCGGTACTTTCGCCACCGGCCATGACTAGTTCTTTCCAGTTGATAACTTCAGCGCGGATAAAACCTTTTTCAAAATCAGTATGAATAACACCAGCCGCTTGAGGTGCTTTGAAACCATTTTTGATTGTCCAGGCCTTGGATTCCATTTCACCAGAAGTAAAAAAAGTGATCAGTCCTAAAAGCTCATAAGATTTTTTGATCAGTTTATCGAGTCCAGATGATTCAAGTCCGAGATCTTGCAAATAAACCTTGGCTTCTTCTGTTGGAAGTTCTCCTAACTCAGCTTCGATTTTAGCCGAGATAGCAATATATTTTCCGAAATCTTTAGTGGCATCATTTTCGTCAACGTTAATGACATAAAGCATCGGCTTTAAAGTTAGCAAGCTCAAATCTTTGACGAGTGGCAATTCCTCTTCGTCCAAAAGTTCGCGAGCAAGCTTGCCCTGTTCAAGTCCAGCTTTTAATTTTTCTAAAATTGGTTTGAGAATAAGAGCGTCTTTGTCATTGCCACGAGCAGCTTTGTCATTGGCGACCATTCTTTTTTCTAGAGTTTGGAGGTCAGCAAAAATTAATTCGAGGTTGATAGTTTCTTTGTCGGATTCAGCATCAACTTTGCCTTCGACATGAATAACATTTTTGTCAGAAAAATCTCGAAGCACTTGGACGATGGCGTCAGTCTCACGAATGTTGGCTAAGAATTTATTACCAAGACCAGCGCCATCATGAGCGCCTTTGACAATGCCAGCAATATCGACAAACTCAATGGTGGTTGGAACGATCTTTTTGGAATTGGAAACTCTTGATAGCTCATCTAGTCTTTCATCGGGCACGGCAACCACACCGACGTTGGGGTCGATAGTACAAAAAGGATAGTTCGAAGCATCAACCTGTTTTTTGGTCAGGGCTTTAAATAGAGTAGATTTGCCGACATTAGGCAGGCCGACGATGCCAATAGAGAAAGACATGAAATAATTAAGTAATAATAGTAATTAGTTTATAGCATAAATAGGGGATTTTTTCAAGTTGGCCGACTAGCTTGAAAAAAGGCGGCAAATCCTTTAAGATATATACCATGCATGAAAAATATCAAAAATTTTTAGAAACCGAGTTTGCTGTTTTTGACGTGGAAACAACTGGACTTAATCCGGCAGGTGATGAAGTGCTCGAAATCGCTGCTTTGCGCATGAAAGGCAAAGAGATTATCGGACGATTTGAGCAGTTGATCCAACCGACTAGACCGATTCCGCCAGAGGTGGAAAAAATTCATGGACTTAATGAAATTTTTTTATTGGTTAACGGTCGCCCCTCAGCGGAAGTGATCGCTGAGTTTTTGAAATTCATTGACGGAGCAATTATGGTTGGCCACAACATCCGCGAGTTCGATTGGATTTTTATTTTAAATCATGCCAAGAAATTTAATCTAGCTTTACCGGAAAATAAAATTATCGATACGCTAGAGCTTTCCAGAAAATTATTAAGCTTGCCAAGATATAATCTGACCGAAGTCGCTAAGAGTTTTGGCTGGGAGCATAAAAACGCTCATCGCGCGATGCCCGATGTAGAAATGAATGCCAAAGTTTTTGTAGAGTTGATGGAATTGCTATTCAAAAGAGAAGAAGAAAAAAATCCGACTGCGTAGTCGGATTTTTATTTTATTTGGAAATATTTTTCTGGGAGAAATCGTAACAATTTCTCAGGAGACAGGCCACCGTTAGGGGACCAACACCGCCAGGAACAGGGGAGAGGAAGCCAGCAACTTCGGAGATAGCGCTTTCGGCATCACCGACGGTTTTGTCGCTGACTTTATTGATACCAACATCAATGACGACTGCACCAGGTTTAATCATGGATTTTTTGAGGGCTTCTGCTTCACCAATAGCAATAATAACAATATCGTAATCTGCAGAATTGTCTGGAATTTTTTTGGCTTCGGTAATTTTATCAAAACCAAATTGTTTCAAATGATCACCAAGATTGTCAGTAAACAAATCACTCTTGGTAATTGTTAAAACAGATTTTTCAGCAGCTGATTTTTTTAGTCCGGGTACGGCCTTGAGTAATTCCAAAATAGCGGCAATAGTTGGTGGTATCACATCTTTATTTTTGGCGATAAAACCATCAACATCTTTGGCGGGAGAAATGGTGGAAATAATTTTGGCGGTATCAAATTCTGCGGGTAAAGGTAATTGTAAAATAATCCCATCAACTTCTGGATCGTTGTTTAAAAATTCAATCAGCTTGATTAATTCTGCTTCGTCAACATTTGGATAACAATCTTGATTGCAAAGATATTTGTGAAAAGTAATACCGACTGCCTGACAAGCTTTTTCTTTGAGACTGATATAAAGGCTAGAAGCAGGATCTTCGCCGATTAAAATAGCAGCAAGTCCTGGACGTTTCTCGGCGATTTTTATTTTTTCAAATAAATCCAGCTTTATTTTCTCAGCAATTTTTTTGCCATCGAGAATAACGGCGCTTTTTTGTTTATTTTCTAAACTCATGATTTTAGTAAGATAAATTTGGGTAAATTGGAAACTTGGCAGTCAAATTTTCAACTTGGTTTTTAATTTCTTTTTTTAGATTTTCATCGGTTGGATTTTTGAGAATTTGAGCGATCCAATCGGCGACCATCTTCATTTCCGTTTCTTTGAAACCGCGAGTTGTTAGAGCGGGAGTGCCAAGACGGATGCCTGATGGGTTCATTGGAGTGGATGGATCGTAAGGAATCATGTTGGCGTTGGCATAAATTCCCGCTTCGGCCATGGCGTTAGAGCCTTCTTTGCCAGAAATATTTAAATTTCGGCAGTCAATAATGAGTAGATGGGTTTGAGTACCGCCAGCGACAAGATTAAGTCCATTAGCTTTTAATCCTTCGGCTAGAGTTTCAGCATTTTTGACTGTCTGGATTTGGTCAGATTTAAATTTTTCTGATTGATCTTCGATAAAACAAATGGCTTTGGCAGCAATGACGTTTTCTAGTGGGCCACCTTGCATGCCAGGGAAAACTGCTTTGTCGATTTGCTTAGCGAGTTCATTTTTGCAAATGATCATCGCGCTTCGTGGTCCGCGCAAAGTTTTGTGAGTGGTGGTTGTCACGATATCAGCATAAGGAAATGGTGACGGATGAGCGCCACCAACGATCAGTCCGGCAATGTGAGAAATGTCGGCCATGAGTAATGCGCCGTTGGCTTTGGCAATTTCAGAAAATTTAACGAAATCAATTTGTTGAGTGTAAGCTGTGAAACCGCAAACGATTAATTTTGGTTTTTCAGTTTCGGCGATGCGAGCAACTTCGGCGTAATCAAGTTTGCCAGTTTCAGGATCAAGATTGTAATGAATGAAATTAAAAAGTTTGCCAGAAAAATTTACTGGGCTGCCGTGAGTGAGATGGCCACCGGCGCCAAGATCAAGTCCCATGATTTTATCGCCGGGTTGAAGTAGTCCAAGGTAGACAGCGAGATTAGCCGAAGAACCAGAGTGTGGCTGGACGTTGGCATGCCAATTTTCTTCATCAAGACCAAAAAGTTGCAGGGCTAATTTTTGAGCGGATGATTCTATTTGATCAATAAACTGATTGCCAGAATAATATCTTTTGCCAGGATAGCCTTCGGAATATTTATTGGAGAGAGGTGTGCCCATAGCTTTGAGCACATCTAGAGAAGCATAATTTTCGGAAGCGATCATGACCAGTCCCTTTTCTTGGCGGTCAGTTTCTTGATTAATAAGGTCAAAAACCTCTTTGATTTCCATAAATTTAAGCTAGTAATTATGGGGTTATTTTAGCAGAAAATATTATATTTGACAAATATTTTATTATGTGTTATGATACTGGAATCATTTTGGCTAATCTTAGTCGAATGAGGATGTACATTTTCAAAATTCAATTAGGAAAAAAGGAGGAAGAATCAATGCTGGAAGAAAATCAGCAGAAATCTGTCACTGGTGAAAATTGGTGGCAGAAAGGTGTAGTATCCTCGGAAGAAGATTTCCGAGTGAAGTTACATGGGGTATGTCCGCCGGTTGTCAGAAAGTTCTGTGGTCGAAACTGTGATCGTCCTGACCAAGAAATTAATTGCTTGGCTTTCAGGAGGGCGATCATTTTCGGTGTTCAGACCGCTGCTTAATTGGCGAGTAACCCCTGTTCCCGTTGTTTGTTTTTAAAATTCCATCTCGAAGGGGTAGAAGATCATGAAAGAAACGAAAAAAGCGGTAAGGGAAAGAGTGTTGGACGCGGAAGCTATGTTCCGCAGACTCACAAGAAAGGGATTCGTCGGGGTCATTCTTTCGACCTCGGTCGGATACAAGTTCTGCAAGCATTGCAATATGCTTCTCCCAACGTTCAAGGGAGCCTGCAAGAAAGTGCGTGGCGGTTACGTCCACAAGGATTGTGCCGTCGACTACGAGGAAGCGCAGAAGGCGAAGAAGGAGGCAAAGGGAATGCGTCGTCAAAAACAGCTTCCCTTGGCCGCTCAAGCAGCATGAGTTTTTCTGAAATCTTTTTTTCTTAATTTTTGAAGTGTGGGGCGGACTTGTTTCGCCCTTTTCTTTTACCTGAATTCGGTTGACATTTTAACCGAGGCGAGTAAAATAAAAAGCACTTAGTAAGTTTGTTCATTCTTTAAATCCTCATTACTGAGGTAGAAAGGAAGGGTAGTAGAAGCAGATTTATACCCCGTTGAGTTGTTTTACAAAACCCCAACTGTCAGGAGATTCAGATCATGGAGTTTAGCAAAAAGAAAGAAAAAAGTATGCCGGCATTTTCCAATGGCACTCTTTGTGCTCATTGCCGGCGCCCTCTTCCAGAGGTGGCCTTTCTTGTCAAAAAGCACAGTCTCAGTAAGAGACTGGAGGGCAAGTTTATTTGCCCGAGTTGTAAAGCAGTCATTTTCGCTGAAATCGAAGGCGGTCGAGGCAAACGGAATATTCACAATATTGACTTCCATACTGCTGAGGCCGTTCAATCGAGTGGTAATGAAAGTGCTATGCCAGCTTTGCCTGAACGCGAACTGTTGTACGCTTAGTCAGTAACTGCCCCTTGTACATTTATTTTATCATTAACTTTCTCTTTTACCTCCCAATTTTTCAAAAGAGGAAGCTGTTTTACGAGCGGGAACCACCAAGGTTTCCGCTCTTTCTTTTTGCTTAGTTTTTTGAGAACTTGACTTTATTCTTGTTGCGTGTTAGTATAAAGAATAAATTTGTTGAATTTTGTTGTACTTTAAAGTGTAGCAGTTATCATCATTCACATCTCATCAGAAAAGAGGGATTTGTAAATGAGTGGAGCGAAAGGTGGCAAGCAAGTCAGGAAATCGGAATCTGTTCCTGGTCCGAAAAGTAATGGTACGGAAAATCGGCCCATGAAAAGGAGTAGCTTCAAACCCCAAACTTGCGGTTGCGGTTGCGGCATGATTCTGGGGCCAGCAGAAAGACATCAGCGAGTTTTTGTCAGACTTAAGGATGACAAAAGACCCATCCTGGAAGGAGATCATTGCATCGCAGTCCTTCGCGACTCGTGCAACAAGAAAAAGCTTGGCGAGAAGTTGGTAAGAGAAGGATTACTGAATCCCAAGACGCAAAAGGTTTTTTTGAGACCGCATGGTGCAACCAGGGATTTTTGCAGAAGGGAAGCCCCTCCCCAGGTAAGTGTTGGCGTTGTTTGCGCTGTCGGCAATGTTGATTTTGGTCACAATGATTGATTGTCTCTTCTTCTCAGATACCTCCCATCTGACAAGCAGAGAAAAAACACAAAGGTGCTTCACAGTCGAAGCACCTTTTTTCTTTTAATTTATTTTTTTGATCATGTAAGTCTCATCGAGCTTATATCCAGATTTCTGATAATATTTTCTAACTCCCACTCCTGAGATGACCGCGATTTTTTTTAATTTATTTTTCTTACAAATTTTTTCCGCTTCTTCTAATAATTTTTTACCCATGCCAAGATGTTGGACTTCGCCTTTTTCGCCGAGTGGCATAGCTTGGCCGTAAGTGTGGAGCTCGCGAATCAGTCCTGTGTCCTGTAGGACTGGCAAAATATTTTTTTGATCATTATTGATTCGCAGTCGCAAAAAAGCATACAGAGCTTTGCCGTCTTGCGAGTCAAAAGAAATGAAGTATTCTTGGCCATTGCTCGCCGGATAACTTGTGATATTTAATTTTAATTTTTGCTTCTTGATTTCTGCCGGATCAACGTGGCCGACTTCACGGCAACGGATACACTGGCAACTCCAGCCATCTTTCTTGGCTTGTTCTTGGACGAGTTGGCGCAGGTTGGTAATTTTGTTGCCAGCAACAATACTTTCTTCAGGAATATCACGAATCAGACGAGTGATACGCACCCAAGTTGGAGTGATTTTTTTGATATCCTGAATTAATTTTAACAATTGCTTGTCGGTGTATGGTTTGTATTTGCCAGCTTTGTACCATTTATAAAGCTCGGCGTCCTTGGTAACAACACAAGGATAGATTTTGATCATGTCCGGCATATACTCCCCCTGGGTATATAGAGTTTTGAACATAGCTAGATCTTTGGCAGGAGTCGATCCTGGGAGTCCGGGCATCAAATGCAAATTAATTTTAAAGCCGGCTTGCTTCAATATGGCGATAGCGTTGATGCTGTCGGCATTGGTATGGCCGCGTTTGTTGAGTTTCAAAATTTTATCATCAATATGCTGGATGCCCAGCTCAACTCGAGTGCAACCAAACTCACGCATCCGTAAAATTTCCTTTTTGTTGATATAGTCAGGACGAGTTTCGAGAGTCAGGCCGATGCAACGATGCTTAGCGCTTTCATTTTTCTTTTGAGCTTCGGCTAGGGTCTTGGTAACTTTGCCGTTCAAGGCGTCAAAACATTCTTTGATAAACCAAGTTTGGTATTTGGGTTGATGATACGACCAAGTTCCGCCCATGATAATGAGTTCGATCTTGCTAGTGTCGTGGCCATTGGCCTTTAGAGCCTTGAGGCGCATGGTGATTTGCCGTTTGGGATCAAAGTCGTTCAAGATGGCGCGCATTACAGCTGGCTCGTTGGAAAGGTAGCTTTTGGGCATATTCTTTTCGGTCGGACAGTAGAGACAGTCGCCAGGACAGGCATAAGGCTTGGTCAGAACGGAAATTACGGCCACACCGGAAAGGGTGCGGACAGCGCGTTTGGTTAGAGCTTTTTCGAGGATTGGCTGAGCGGAGATTTTTTTACTTTTTACCAGCTTATGGTATGCTAAAAGCAGGCCAGATTTCTCAGTCGGCGCAATTTTGAGCCGATTGGAAGCGGATCTGGTCAAACTCAAAACCTCTTTCTCGTTTTGGGGATTTTTCTTGGCTATTTCCAGGATCATTTGTTGTTGCGGAGAGAGGGCCATTTTTAAACAAAAATATTAATAATTTCATGACGAAAGTTAATCAAATTCTACAGCAAAATAAGGATATTTACAATACTATCGCTTCTGACTTTTCAGATACTCGTTATCGGCTTTGGCTAGGCTTGGAAAAATTAAGAGAGCTTGTTAAGTCGGGCGATGCCGTTTTGGATGTTGGTTGCGGTAATGGCCGGTTGGCCGAAGTGTTTAGTGATGGTCAAGTTAGCTATTTAGGGTTGGATATTTCTGAAAATTTAATTGAGATTGCCAAAAATAAATGGGCTCCAAAAACTGGAATCAGTTTTGAGGTGGGAGATATTTTACATTTGGAAAAATTTGTTAACAATTATAATTTAGTTTTGAGCATTGCCGTTTTGCATCATATTCCCGGCAAAAAATCTCAGCTCGAAGCGATAAGTCAGCTCGCCAAAGCCACAAAGTCTGGTGGGCAAGTGGTGATTTGGACTTGGAATATTTTAGCCTGGAGGCAATTGAAATTATATTGGAAATATTTTTTTAATTTTAAGGAAAGAATGGTTAATGGTTGTTGGTCGCTCGGAGATTTTTTTATTCCCTGGAAAAGAACAGGAGCAACGCAGTGGCGCTATGTCCATAGTTTTGGAAAAGGGGAGTTGGCTACGCTCTTGAAGTTGTCTGGATTGGAGCTTGAAGAAATTTATTTCCAAAATAAATCAGGCGAGCGAACCGGACTTTTGGGCGGTGAAAATTTGGTGGTTATTGCGAGGAAAAAGTGATATAATGGAGGTATAATTTAAATGAATGCAATTTTGCCGTAATTTGGCAATTAAATAAGATATAATAATAAAATTATGTTGGATAGTTTAACTTTAAACAAGAAATCAATAGAAATCATTTATAAAACCCTTTGCGAGTTTCACGAAAAATATTTAATTTCTTTTGGTGTGAAATTGCCAAAACTTTATGATAGTAAGGGCAAATTTACAAAAGATGCTTTAGTCTTAGTATATCTTGCCTATGATTATCCGAATACAAGAAAGGTTAGTAAAGAGGAATTAACCAAGTTTATTAGGGGTTATTATCCAAATACAAATGACGTGCAACAAGCTAGGCATCTTGGTGCTCAGGCTGGTTGGTGGATTGTTGCCGGGGGAAGGGATAATATTGTTTTAAAGGTTGAAAGAGGATCATATCAGCTTTACACCTTAGAACAGCCATATCCTGGGTTTAAAAATGGACACAGAATCTCTGAGACGGATAACTGGGAAGAGATTAAAGAGGCATATAATTTTCGCTGTGCCACTTGCGGTTCACAAGAAAATAAGCCTCATTTTCATTGGCCGGCAACAAAAACTATATTGCAAAAAGGACATATGAATCCAAATAAGCCGTTAATCAATGGAAATATTATACCGCAATGTCAAAAATGCAATAGAGCAGATAGAAATAGATGGGTTTATGATGAAAAGGGAAGAGTTATAAAATTAGCAGATGGAAATTTTGTTAAAAATTTTGACAAAGAAGTGAGAGAAGTTATTTATAGAGTGCTATATAAAGAATTTAAAGGTAAAAATCCTTATGCAAAATAATAATTTCATAAATCAAATAATCTTAGGAGACTCGTTAAAGGTTTTATCTGAAATTGAAGATAATTCCATTGATGTTGTTTTAACAGATCCGCCTTATTTTTTGGATAAGATGGATAATAATTGGAAGTATGAAAAAGTTGAGGACAAAAAAAATCAGCAAACAATAAAATCATTGCCAGCCGGTATGAAATTTGATAGGAAGCAAGGTCAAGATTTTTATAAGTGGTATTTTAATGTATCTAAGCATATGTATAGAGTTCTTAAGCCAGGAGGTTTTTTCTTTTCTTTCTCTAGTCCAAGATTATATCATAGAATGGCTTCGGCTATGGATGATGCCGGTTTGGAAATAAGAGATTGTTTTTTATGGCTTTATACTCAGAATCAGGCAAAGGCTATGAGTGTGAATCATTTTATAGATAAGATGGAAATATCAAGTGAGGAAAAGAAAAGGATAAAAGAAAAATTTGATGGCTGGAAGACACCACAGATAAAAAGCTGTTTTGAACCTATAGCCATGGCTCAAAAGCCTTCTGATGGAACGTATTTAAATAACATGTTGAAAAATAACGTTGGTTTAATGAATACAAATGTTAAGGTTGGAGATAGTATGTTTCCTTCTAATATTTTAACTGTAGAAAATATCAATGAAATAATTGATAAGTCTTTTTTGATAGGAAAGCCAACAAAAAAGGAAAAGGGGGATTTTAATGATCACAAAACAGTAAAGCCAGTAGAAATTTGTGAGCATATAATTAAACTAACTGCGTTCTATAAAAATGCTGTCATACTTGATCCTTTTGTTGGCAGTGGAACAACTGCAGTGGCTGCTAAAAAATTAGGATTGAATTATATAGGTATTGATGCCAACCCTGAATATGTGGAGATATCAAAAAGGAGATTGGGAGAACTGGACAAGAAAGTAGATTTGTTTAGTCGTGAAAAAAAAGAACAAGAAATAGAAGACGCGATAACATTACATACACAACTACAGTTAGTATGATCAATCCAAAAATTTTTCGTGAATATGATGTGCGGGGGATTTACCCTGCTGAGCTGGATGAAAAGGCCGCTTGGTCTATCGGCTACGCCTTTGGCGTTTGGCAAAAGGGCGGCAAAATAATCGTGGCTAGAGACAAGCGCGAAACTAGTGAAAAAATTACTGATGATTTTATTCAAGGATTACTAGCAGCTGGTTGCAAAGCTGAATTTTTGGGCGTGGCTAGTACGCCATTGCTGTTTTTTGCTGCAGGCAAGTCCAAGGCAGCTGGCGCCATGGTGACCGCTTCGCATAATCCAGGAGCTTATACTGGAATTAAGTTTTGTTCGGGAAAAGGGGAGTACGTTGGCTGGTCTAGTGGACTGGCAGAAATTCTCAAGCTTACTCAAGAGGCGGAAAAGAAAATAAAAGTCAGGCCGTTAGTCAAAAAGATAAAAAATTTGGATCAGCAAAAATATTTAGCGGAATATTTAAAATTCATCGGTAGCTTTGTTAATCTAAAAAATATTTCCGGCTTTAACTTAGCCCTTGATACTAGCGATGGCGCTGGCTCAGAGTTAGCTTCGTTTGTTTATGATAAATTATCCGTTGAAACTTTGAAAATTAATTTTGCGCCCAATGATGGTTATGCCTCTCATGACCTCAATCCAATGCTCGAGGAAAGCCGCAAAATTTTGAAGAAGGAAGTGAAGAAAAATAAATTTGATTTGGGTTTGATTTGGGACGGCGATGCTGATCGTTGTCTGATGCTTGATGAAAAAGGGGATTTTGTAGATCCATATTATCTTAATTGCCTGGTCGCTCAAATTATTCTCGCCAAGAAAAAGAAAATTAATTTGGTTATTGATGCTCGCTTGCCGGTGGGGCCAAGTGAGATTATTAAATCTCATGGCGGTAAGGCGGTAATAAGCAGATCAGGAACTTCTAATATTTGTAATCTGATGCTAAAAAAGAAAATTGTCTTTGGTTGTGAAAATTCCGGCCACTATTTCTTTAATTTTAATTGGAAAACCGCTGGTAGTAATTTTGTTTACGGCGACGCGATTATTCCATCGCTTTTGGTGTTAGAATATTTGGCCAAAAATAAATTAAGCATGTCACAGGCTTTGGCAGATTTGAGAAGTAAATATTTGTTATCTGGAGAAATAAATTTGGTGATCAAAAATTTTGATGCTGTAAAAGCTAAATTACAGAAAAAATATAGCAAATTTAAGATGGAGGAAATTGATGGTTTGTCGGTTTTTGGCGATGATTGGTTTTTTAATGTCCGTCCGTCAAATACTGAGCCACTCGTGAGACTTAATGTTGAGGCGAGAGATAAAAAGACGCTAAAAAGTTTGCAGGAAGAGTTGTTGGGGGTTGTAAAATAGAAATTAAAAATAAATAACCCCGCGACTTCCGTGTCGCGGGGTTTTTTTGTTGAATTTACTTCGTTTCGTATTTCTTGAGAAGGTTGGCTGTCTCATCAAAATCAGCCTCAACATCCCGAAGTTGTTTTCCGAAACCCTGGAGGCGCAACTGCTCGATTCTTATTGGCCGAGATGCCAATAGGTATCCGAGAAAACCTGCGCCAAATTTTCCTCCATAGCTGCTGGTTTTTTGATCCAGTTTTCCTTGCGATTCCATTAGTCTCGTGAAACCCGACAAAGATGGTTTCGGAGTCGACAATTCCTCGTTTTCGTGTCGATTCACCTTGGAGCATAAACTGATGATAGATAAAACAAGGTCAGACCAAGTGAGTGTACGGTACAGCTGGTTCTTTCTGCTACTGTCCAAACCGTATCCATTTAAAAACATGAAATAAGGAAATAACCCCGGATGGACTTGGTTGCAAAAAATTGCTCTCCGGTGGCCGAGATGCCAAAAACCGAGGCGGAAAAAGTTTTTACAAGCATAATTTCCTTTGGTTTCGGCAGCCGTTATTTTGATGAGGGGCTCGCCCAAAAGTATTGGGCTGATTTTTGTCATCCAGGGAAACAAGGATTTTTCATCAAAATCCATTGTTTCACCCTTTAAAATCTTTGTTCCCGCATCAAATGGTTGAGGGCAATGCTTGGGAGTGAAGATTTTAACCTCTTCTTGCGGTGATTTTTGAGCACTCATTAGAGCAGCTCCTTTCAATGAACTACTATCGCCAAAAGCGATTGTCCATTAGGACTGCTTTATACTAGTATATTTAGCTAAATTTGTCAAGTATACTTAGTTATTTTATTTAAATTTAAACAAAAAATCTCGATGAAAGTCGAGATTTTTTATATTTAGATTACACCGATAATTTTTTTGATTTCCACGATTCTTTTCTGAGCGATGACACTAGCTCTGGCTCTACCGGCTTCTAGAATCTTCGCGACTTCTTCCGGTTGGCTTAGCAATTCTTTTTTGCGTTTTCTGAAATCGGCAAAATGTTTGGCCAAGCCTTCGGCGATGATTTTTTTGGTTTCACCCATTTTGTTCTCGTCAAAATCACCAGTCATTTGTTCCTTGAAAGTGTCGTAAATAAGTTTCAGATTGGCGACGCCTTCTGGAGTAGTGACGGCTTTGGCTAGTTTCTTGGCAATTTCTTCTGGCTCTTCGTCGATGTTTAAACAATGTTTTTCGCCAAGGGACTTAGACATCTTCTTGGCTGGTTCAAGCAAGCTCATTAGTCGTGGGCAAGAGGTGAGTAGTGGCTTGGCTTCTGGGAAATAGTTAGCTTTGTATTTATTATTAAACCAACGAGCAGCATCGCGAGTCAATTCAACGTGTTGGATCTGATCTTCGCCAACTGGCACGAGTGAACCGTCGTAAAGCAAAATATCGGCAGCTTGAAGAACGGGGTAATCAAAAAGTCCCATGTTGATATTTTTTTCTTGTCTTTCGGATTTATCCTTGAACTGAGTCATGCGTTGCAACTCGGCAATAGGAGTCAAAGTATTAAAAATCCAAGTTAGCTCGGTGCATTCTGGCACGGCCGATTGGACAAAGATAATAGATTTTTCGGTATTAAGTCCGATGGCGAGATAAGTGCAAGCGAGGTCAAAAACCTGCTGGCGCTTTTCTTCAGCTGAATAATTTTCAGTAATGGAGTGGTAGTCGGCGATGAAAAAGATGCTTTCGTATTTGTCGCTTTTCTGGATGCTTAGCCAATTGTTTAAGGCACCTAAATAGTTACCCAAATGGATTTTGCCGGTCGGTTGCATGCCGGAGACGATGATTGGTTTGGCCATATGTTAGTAATAATGAAATAGAGATAAACCGGAGTTTATCTCTATTATCATAGCAAATTTAGACTTCAATCACAACTGGCAGGATCATCGGGCGCTTTTCTGTCTTTTGGTACAGGAATTTGCCGATCTCGTTGCGCAGTTTTTCTTTGATTAATTTGTCATCTGGCGCGGTGGCCGGATTATGCTCTTTGAGGATTTTTTTAATCTTTTGGCGAGTCATTTCTATTAGCTTTTTGTTTTCTTTGAGATAAACGAAGCCTCGAGAAATAATATCAGGGTTATGGATCAAGTCGCCAGTCTTGGCGTTGATAGTGGCAATGATGACAAGCATACCATCTTCAGCCATCATTTTACGATCACGCAAAATAACATTGTTGCTGTCAGTGATACCAAGTCCATCGACGAAAATATAATCGGTAACAGCTTTCTTATCTTGGACATGAAGCTTGCCGTTATTAAATTCTATGATGTGACCGTTGTCTGGTACAAAAATCCGATCAGCCGGGAAACCAATTTCTTGAGCTAGTTTTGATGCTTCCTTTAACATGTAATGGTTAGCATAAACTGGAATAAAGAAAGTTGGTTTGATTTGGCGCAACATATACATAATGTCTTCGCGATTGCCGTGGCCAGAGACGTGGATGTCCATGATACTACCATGAATAACATTATCGCATTGGCGGTAAAGATTATCTTTGAGTCTTTGAATAGTACGTTCGTTGCCAGGAATAATCGAAGAAGAAAGAATAACTAAATCAGATTTTCGTAATTTGATATAGCGATGTTCGCCTTCGATAATACGGGAGAGAACAGCGTTGTCTTCGCCTTGAGCGCCAGTACAAAGAATAATGACTTTATTGTCTGGATATTTATCTGTTTGATCAATAGTAATTAAAGTATCTTTATGGATTTTGATATAGCCAAGTTTTTTGGCAATTTCCACATTGACTTTCATGCTGTAGCCATCAAGGGCAATTTTTTTGCCATGCTTTTCAGCTGTTTCCGCGATCCAAGCAATTCTCTCAATCTGAGAGGAGAAGGTGCCGATGACGATTCGTCCTGGAGCATTACTGATCAAATCAGTCAAATTCTTTTTCATCTCGGCGGTTGTAGCGCTTTTGCGGAT